>CAJXTM010000042.1 GCA_913061385.1 uncultured Rhodopirellula sp.
CGACGTGGTTGGTTCCAAGTCCGTTCGGTTTGCAAAAAGGGGTACCGCGAAGGGCAGGCTGGCGAGCATCGACCCACCGATCAAAAGGCAAATCGTACCCAACAAGCGGAGAAGAAGTGGGAAATTCAATGCTTCAACATTTCATGACAAGGGGCAGAACACTTCCTGAAAGCTTAACCACTGCACTACAAGCTTCGTACCACCACTTCGAAATAGAGTTCGATTGAACGCACTTGGGGAGGTGGACCATCAGTAAAATCAACCTAACTGGCACCCCCTTTGCACTGTCGACCCTGTGGTGGCTTTGATCTCTGTTCCCCACGGAGGCTTTGGTTACCTTTCTGCGGGGCGGCACTGGAGGCGGTGCCGCTCCGCTATCTACGATCATTTGTTGAACCCTGGGGCTTTTCCAAGGCCCGAATCGCAGTGCTTTTCCAAAGGACAGCGGGCGAATTCTTCTGTGTCAGTCACGCTACCAACCGGGGAATTCGGTAAATGGTTGCCAGCAGTGTATGATTCTGCCGCACTGGCGTGACGCAAATTGCAACATTTTGAAGTGGTCGAAATAGGGAGACTGTCGCTGTGTGTGGTCGGTTTACACTGCGAGTTCCGGCAATTGATTGGGGACAGCTTTTCTTCGCGAACATGAATCGTGGAGATGAGCTCTCTGTGGGGTCGCCCCGCTTTAACATCGCGCCCACACAAAATGTCAAATGTATTCATCACGATCCGCACAGTGACGGTTTGACTGCGGCTAACTATCGCTGGGGTCTGGTACCCGCTTGGGCAAAAGATATCCGCATCGGTACCAAGATGATCAATGCCCGAAGTGAGACATTGGATTCCAAACCGAGTTTTAGGCAGGCGTTTGCCAGTCGTCGTTGCTTGGTACCAATGGATGGATATTACGAGTGGGCCCAGAACTCTGGCAGCAAAAGTAAGCAACCATTCCTGATCGAGCCCTCAGATGGTCGCGTGAAGTTCATGGCAGGATTGTGGGAAGAAAATCAGCAGTTGGAGGATCATGAGGTGATCCGGTCCTGCACCATCATTACAACACCGGCAAATGCCACGACTGTTCAAGTGCATCAGCGGATGCCTGCATTCGTCGAGGAATCGAATCGTTCCGATTGGCTTGACCCTCGCTGTCGTGATCTTGCGGAATTGAAAATGCTGCTGCGGCCAGCAAAGGAGGATCTCTTGAAATTGACGGCCGTCTCACGGCATGTGAATAGTCCACGAAGCGAGGGCGAGCAATGCGTATTGCCACTTGATGATGCGACCTCGGGTGGACAACAAGTCCTTCGATTCGATTGACATGTCGCCAAGAGAATCATGCCCGGAAGTTACGTTGTTGCTCCAACGTAGTCAGAAGAGACTCTTGACGCACATTAATGAAAATCTTCAAAATTCGATAAATTCTTGATGAATTCAACAAGCTAGTTTATCGCGGGAATCTCGTTAGAACTCTTGGTCGCCCAGGCTGAATGCCTTCCCCTGAACCTCCTGTCTTACCTAGGCTGCATCACTTGCGCCGCGAGTGGCCATCATCCTACATTTTCTGTCGCAACACTTCTGATTAAGGAGGGAATTGAACGATATCTAGAACGATAAAAGGAAATGTGTTTTGCTGACTGAATACGGATGGTTTCGACGAATGAGCAGAATTGCTGTTAGCCTATCGTTAGTTCTTTGCTTGATCGGGACGTGCAAGGTCCAAGGTCAGAGCACCATTTCCAATAGCCCCTTCGAGTTGTCCACGGGACAGGGCTTGTGGGGGGCTTTTTTACCTGCCTACTCGCTTGGGGAAGATAGCAGCGGCTCTGTCGCTCTCAGCGACGACATGGACGCTCTGGGCTACCACGGTGACTTGAAGGCAGTGCGACGCTTTCTCGGAACCCGCACAAGTTTTGAGGGCCGTGCTTTCTACGCCACAGCCGAATCGACGGCTAATGGTGGCAGCAGCGACCTGACCATGCTCAGTCCCACAGATGGTTCCCCAACGGAAATTCAGCCAGGAGCAACACGGCTTAGAAGCGACGTAGAGAATTACGGTTTTGATGTTCTGCTGCGAGACACATGGATCACGCGGTTCGGCGGACTGTCAGCGGGATGTGCCTTCAGTTATCTCGCATTCGATCAAACATTTAACTCGACGGTGGGCGGTGCTGACTTGCTGCGTGAAGAACTCGATTCGGACTTTCGCGGCGGAAAAGGCTTTGTCGGCTGGGATGGCTGTTTTTGCGGTCGTCCCACAAATATCGACCTGCTGGTCGGTTTCTATGACATGAATGCCGCTTATGATTCGCAAACTGGTATTCTTGGTTCCGCCGTGCAAAACGAGATGACCAAAAACGTCACCACGATCGAAACCAATTTCACCACTCGGCGCGACTTTCGTGAGATTCAAATTGGTGCGACGTTGGGTGTCACGTACTTCTCTGATATGCCCACAATCGAACGCGCTGCTGGACAAGCAACTTCAATAGGGACCGACGATGCAGTGACGCTCAAGTTTTTGTTTGAGATCTTGCTGTAGCTTCAATCGTTGATCTCAGCTTGCAGCGTACTCAGGGTGGAAAAGTATCGTTCCCCAAGTTCCCGATATGACTTGCTGTCAAAATGAATTTTATCACCTTTGTGTGAAAGTCCATCTGAGTTCACGAAACCGGTCGTCTTAACCTGCGTCGGCAGATTCTTATGAACCGAATTTACGCGGTTCTTATCTGCATTCCATGGTCGTTCCTTGAATTGTCCCATTTGGCCGGCAATGAAGGGTAGATCTCGGTTGTCAAATTCTGCGCGGAATCGCCCGACCAAATGATGGAGTTTTGTCTCGTAGAGGGCGGATAGTTCAGGTTTGCAGTCAGATTCACCCTGATGCCAGAGGACGCCTTTGAGGGTGCCGTCTTGCATTGCGCGGTGTGTCCTTTGGATCGCCGTATCGTAGGGATTTGTTTTGGTTGACTTATGAAAGCCGCCGGGTTCCCACGAGGAAATCGGGGAACCGCCCACTGCACAGGGGATCAAACCAACCGTGACTTCAGGATGGGCCGCCGCATATTGTTTGGCAAAGGTCTTTCCGAGCCCGACGCCAGTAATCCCAGGTTTGTCAAAATGAATGGGGTCGACTGCGGCGACCCATTTACCTTGCTGGTCCAGTGTCAGAACGCGGGGGGTAACTTTCTCGTCGCTGCTAGATACTTTTCCACGTCCTGCCATATTCGATTGGCCTGCCAGCAGGAAGAGATGAAACTGCGTCGGATCACTTGGAATCTCGCTTTGCTGTGCAAAAGAGGTTCCTGATCCTAAAAGGTAAATGGTGAACAACACCATAAATCGGTTAATCATCATGAGTTGTGACGGTCTTCGCTGCGAGGAGATGACGTGGTTGCAATGGATAATCACCGATTCCACGGACATGGTTTCGACAATTTCAACAACTCAAGTTATCCTTTGATGCATGCGGATTCCAGCCTTCACCATCATTCTCTGTCTGATCATCGACCCGGCATTTGGGCAGGGCCTTGGTCAAGCCACCCGTCCCGCAGGTGCCACTCAGCGGAAATTGATTCTGCCATCGGCCCCTCTCCGCTACGCTGGTCAGGTTTTACCGGACCACATTAAAGCGGTTTCCAGTCTTTTTGATAATACGCCAGATTCTAATCCAATCACCAATGACGGGGCCACTCTGGGGCGTGTTCTGTTCTACGATCCGACTTTGTCAGCCAATGGTTCCACTTCCTGTGCGTCATGTCACAGTCAGTCTACTGCCTTCACTGACGATCGACGATTCAGTAAGGGATTCGAGGGACGAGAAGTTGATCGCAACTCGATGAGCTTGGTGAATCTGAGGTATTATCGTACGGGGAAATTCTTTTGGGATGAGCGAGCTGCTTCCCTCGAGGATCAGGTATTGATGCCGATTGAGAACCCTGTCGAGATGGGGCACCATTTGCCGTCACTTGTTGCCCAACTGCAGCAAGATCCTATTTACCCGCCTCTGTTCAGAAGTGCCTTTGGGACATCTAACGTCACCGAACAGAGGCTTGCGCGAGCGCTCGCCCAATTCATTCGATCGATAGTTTCTGTTCGCTCACGTTATGATCTGGGCCGGGCGGAGGTGAACTCTGTACTGGATCCGTTTCCGAATTTTTCTGAGCAGGAAAACTATGGAAAACAGCAGTTTTTCGGACGAGCGAAGTGCTCTGAGTGCCACTTGCCAGAAATCGAGAATGGACGCGGTGCGGCCCGCCAGTCTGCTTTCTTTCAGTTGGAAAAACCGCTCGTCAATGGTATCGACAGTGATTCTGCTGACGTGGATGGTGGTGTTGGTGCCTCCACGGGACGCACTGAAGACTGGGGGCGTTTTAAAGCAACCTCTCTGCGGAACATCGAGTTGACGGCGCCTTACATGCATGATGGCCGTTTTCGAACATTGGATCAGGTCATCGAACATTACAATTGGAGCGTTAAGCCACACCGCAATCTTGATAGTCGACTGAAAGACTTTGCTGCAAACGGCTTGGCATTGCCCGAGGTTGAGAAAGTTGCTTTAGCAGAATTTTTAAAAACGCTAACAGACCACAAATTTATTAACGATCCGAAGTTTAGCAATCCGTTTGTCCTTGTTAAGTGATTCACATTGTGGAGAGTCCTGTTGGCTAGGATGTGTAACACCCCACGATTGTTATACTTATGAGCCATGACGAATCCCGACGATATCCATTTGACTGAACGCACTGGCAATAAGCACCTCGGCAATAAGAATACTGGCAACGAGCGTGTTGTGAGCGAGGTGGTTGATGAGTCTGTCTATAAGGCTATCGCCACGGCGTATCACGAAGCCGGGCACGCAGTGATGGCCTTGTCGTTTGGTTGTCCAATAAAAAAGGTCACCATCGTCCCGGGACGGTCATGGCTTGGGCAGTACAGGCTTGGTGTTTGTGAGCTCCAGAAAGGTCGTTCAGGAAATGCTAAGAATCTTTTGGACGACGAGATCGTGATCCTGTTTGCAGGAATGGTTGCGGAGGCGCATTTCACCGGGCGCTATTGTGAATCCGGTGCTGCGGAAGATCTGCGCACAATTCGGCGGTTGTTGTGTCTTCGTGTCAGCAGTGAGAAACAGCATGAACGGTTAAAGCGGCGTCTGCTGGCCCGTACGGAGCATCTTCTGGGTGACGAAGAAACTGCCTTGGCGATCGAATTGGTCGCAAAAGAACTGATGCAAAAACAGACGATTAGCGGCCGAGCCGTTCGGCACTTTTATCAACAAGCGACGCGACGAAGTTCGTGATACATGGTGGTTTTGAGATGCCGGAAATTCAAGATAGAGAACAGTGCGCACGGGCAATCGCTGCCGATCTGCAACTGCCATTCAAGCAAGTGTTGGCAGCGATGGAGTTGCTTGAAGCAGGCAATACGATTCCCTTCATTGCCAGATATCGCAAGGAAGTAACACAGGGACTCGATGAGATTGCACTGCGGTCAATCGAGGATGCGGTTGAAAAATCAAACGCTTTGGCGGCGCGCAAGTCAACTGTTATCAAAAGTATCCAAGGCCAAGGGTTAATGACTGATGATCTGCTTGCGTCGATTGAGAGTTGCGGTGACTTGCGTCAGCTGGAAATGATCTACCTGCCGTTCAAGCCTAAACGTCGCACCAAGGCCGCGATTGCTCGCGAGCGTGGTTTGCAGCCTCTGGCGGATCTGCTGATTCGTCAGGAACCCATCGGGTCTTCGCGGGCGGCGCTGCTCAATCAGTTTGTAAAACCAGAGCTGGAGATTCCAGATCGTGATGCCGCATTACAAGGGGCGCTGGCGATCGTTGCAGAGCAATGGTCCGAGGATGCCACCCTGCGAAGTTGGATGATTGCTGACGCCGTTGCAAGCGGTAAGGTGACTTCAAATGTGAAGCGAGGAAAAAAGCAGGAAGCCGAGAAGTTTGAACTCTATTTTGACCATCGCGAAGCGGTTGCGAAGATTCCTTCTCATCGACTGTTGGCAATGCTGAGAGGCGAGTCTGAGGGCTTGCTGCGTGTTGGGATTGCGATGGATGATGGGAGAGCTGTTTCTCGCATGAAATCGCAATTCGTTCATGATCGGCAGTTTGAATTTCATCGTGAGTTATTGGCTGCGATTGGTGATTGCTACGAGCGTTTGCTGCAGCCAGCCACTCAATCATCCGTACTTCAGAGCCTGAAGGAGCAAGCCGATACAGACGCGATCGAGGTGTTCGGAAAAAATCTGCATGAGCTGTTGATGGCATCACCAGCGGGGCCGAGGGTGACTTTGGGAATTGATCCCGGTTTCCGAACCGGGTGCAAACTGGCTGTCGTCGATGCGACAGGTAAGTTTTTGGCAACTAGCACCATCTTTCCGACGCCACCTAAGAGTGACCGCGACTCGGCGGGTGAGCGTGTATTGGAATTCATCAAGCGGTACAACATCGAGTTGATTGCAATTGGTAACGGGACCGCATCGAGAGAAACGGATGTTTTTGTGGGTGACCTGCTAACAGAGCATGGTCTGAAGTTGACCAAAGTGATGGTCAGCGAAGCAGGAGCTTCGATTTATTCTGCTAGTGAGATAGCAATCAAGGAGTTTCCCGATCTGGATGTGACCGTCCGGGGTGCGATCAGTATCGCCCGACGGCTGCAGGATCCGCTGGCGGAGCTGGTGAAGACCGACCCGAAATCAATTGGAGTCGGGCAATATCAGCACGATGTGAACCAGACAAGGCTTCGTAAATGTCTGGATCGGACAGTTGAATCTTGCGTGAATGCTGTTGGAGTTGATCTGAACATGGCCAGCGTTTCATTGCTGTCGCATGTGGCCGGGATTGGACCCAAATTGGCCGGAAATATTGTTGCGTTCAGGGATCAAAACGGACGATTCAAGAATCGCAAACAACTGATGAAGGTATCAAAGCTTGGCAGCAAGGCATTTGAGCAGGCTGCAGGATTTTTACGCATTTGTAATGGTGCAGAGCCGCTTGATAACTCAGCGGTGCACCCCGAGAGTTATGCTTTGGTCAGTCGTATGGCAACAAAATTGGGGGCAGATCCTAGAACATTGGTTGGCGATTCTGGACTGAGCCATAAGTTGCGGCCATCAGATTACGTTGATGACCGTTTTGGGCTGCCAACGGTGGTGGACATCATTTCTGAATTGGAGAAACCTGGTCGTGATCCTCGCCGAGAATTTCGAGTGGTGAAGTTTGATGAGTCGATCAACAGTGTCGGTGATTTAAAGCCTGGGTTAGTAATGGAGGGCGTGATTACCAATGTTACACACTTTGGTGCATTTGTTGACATCGGAGTGCATCAGGATGCCTTGATTCATATCTCGCAACTATCGAATTCCTTTGTCAAGGATCCTAGTGAAGTCGTTGCCGTTGGCGATCTTGTCAAAGTCAAGGTTTTGGAAATCGATGTAGGCCGCAAACGCATCTCGGTGACAAGAAAGTTTTAAACGGGCTGTATTCATTTGTGCGTTGCCGCCAGAGTCAACATTCGAGTATCGCACACCACTGCCAACTTAGATCCACAAGTCACGATCAAGACTCCGGTAGCCGATCGCTTCAGCGAGATCCTGTTCGCGGATCTGTTGGCAGTTTGCCACATCCGCAATGGTTCTCGCCACTCGCAGGATTTTGTCATGGGCCCTTGCTGAGAGTCCCAGTTCTTCGACGCAATGCCGCAACATTTGAGTGCAGTTGCGATCAATCTGGCAATGTTGACGCACCTGCTGACTGCTCATTTGTGCGTTGTGATGGGTCGTCGCACCTTGAAATCTGTTCGCCTGTTGCTCGCGAGCCTTGATCACATCTTCACGCATGGTCTTGCTTGATGTTCCCTGAATACTTTGGTCAGACAACTCATCAAAGGGTACTGCTGGTACATCGAGGTGGATATCAATGCGATCCAAGAGTGGTCCTGAAATTTTTGACATGTACTTTTCAATTTGAGGAGGAGTGCAATTACAGCTTCTTCTTGGGTCGCTCCGGTACCCACACGGACATGGATTGGCCGCTGCAATGAGCATGAAGTCGGCAGGGAATGTGGTGGAACGTAATGCCCTCGAGATGGTGACGATGCCGTCTTCGAGTGGCTGACGCATCACCTCTAGTGTTTTGCGGTTGAACTCAGGCAGTTCGTCGAGGAACAGGACACCATTGTGGGATTTGCTAATTTCTCCTGGGGCAGGTTGGCTTCCACCGCCCACCAAACCTGCGTCACTGATCGTGTGATGGGGGCTTCGGAAAGGACGCCGCGCCATGAGTGGTTGATCGGAGGGCAGTTGGCCTAGCACGCTGTAAATGCGTGTGGTCTCGATCGATTCTACAGCCGATAGGGGCGGGAGAACTGTTGGCATCCGTTTCGCTAACATGGTCTTCCCACTTCCAGGCGGCCCAATCATGGCAATGTTGTGACGACCAGCAGCAGCAATGGTCAAAGCTCGCTTCGCCAACTCTTGTCCCCGTACGTCCGCAAAGTCGATCTCATAGTGGCTGAATTTAGCGAACAGCTTTTCAAGCTCACACGGCACTGGACTGACTTCTAGTTCGCCAGCGAAGAAAGCTATTGCTTGTGCCAGACTGTGAACAGGAATGACTTGTAGGCCTTGTACGACCGCCGCTTCACTGGCATTCGCAACGGGCACAACTAATCCCCGAAGCGATCGGTTCTTTGCCGCCTCGATCGCGATGGACAACGCACCTTTGACCGGTCGCGTTGTTCCTTCCAACGCAAGTTCGCCGATGATCGCGTACTCGTCAAAGAGTTCCGAAGATAATTGTCCACTGCCAGCTAACACACCCAATGCAACCGACAGGTCAAACGATGACGCCTGCTTGGGAAGATCGCCGGGAGCAAGATTGATAACCACTCGGTCCTGCGGTCTCACAAAACCGCTGTTAACGATTGCGCGTTCAACCCGATGGGTACTTTCTTTTACCGCAGTGTCTGGTAGCCCGACCAGAATCGTTTTTGGCATCGCGGCCGGTGAAATGTCGACCTCGACATCGACCGGCAGTGCATCGATGCCGGAAAGCGTGAACGTCTTCAAGCGTGCCAGCATGATGCCCCAATCATGTAAGCGTAGAAGTTGTTATCGCAAAGAGCCTCGCACCATTAGGGCAACTTAGCAAGCACCGAATTGCATTTCTCTGAAAATCAGCTGCGCAGAATTTGCACACAACCAAGCCGATACTGGATTTGATGGCAAACACCACAAGGTTTCGTGCCGAAGCATTTGCAATGCTGGCAATGTAGAAATTGACCTACGGGAAGGTCCCTGGAATTGCGGCCAAGCGTTTCTGAGTGGACTCATGCTCTACCCTGTTGATGTGAGGGTAACAACAGACTATTTGTCAGGATGGCTTTTGTTTGCGTCTTTGTGTGATCAAGGCATGCATAACATCACTGCGGCGGACCACTCCCAACAATTCCTGTGGCTCACTCCGTGAGACAACAGGAATGCAGTCATCTGTTTCTGCCTGAAATAGTTCAAAGGCTCGTGTTGCAGGTTCATCGGGAAAAAGGAGGGCGGTTGTTTCGCTGGCAAGGTCCTCAGCACGGACGAGTTGTGAGGCGCTATGATCAAACATTACATCACTCAATAGCGGATACCTGATCACGCCGACGACGGTTGATCGGTCATCGATCACCGGATAGGTATTGTCGTGGCTGTGTTCAATGTGGCCCACGACATCATCGAAATTATCAGATTGATGTATGCCTTTTGTCTTTCGGATCAGGTTGCTGACCTTCACTTTGGATTCAAATTGGATCGAGGCGTTCGTTCCTCTGACCGCATCTCGAAAACGGTCAATCACAGTCCGCAATTGTTCCAGCGGAGTACGTGATGTGTGGTGAATTGCTTGAGCGAGGGGGACCTCACCGGTTCGGAGAACTGATTGCCGAATGAAAAGAGGTCCAATGATCTCGAAGAGTACAACGGAACCGAGGATAATTGCCTGTATCTGTGTTCCCATTTCTTTATCACGCTGCATGGCGATAGTTGCCAACGCGATTGCGGCTCCAGCTTGGGCAAAGAGACAACTCCCAACCCAGTTGCGAACTTCGATCGGTTGCTTTGTGATTCGAGCAGTGATGTAGACGCCAATCCATTTGCCGGCGATGCGGAATACGATGTACACCAAACCCAATGTTCCTGCGGCGAGGAAGGCATTGATGTCTAGCTCGGTGCCATGTGCCGCAAAGAAGAGTACGGCCAATAGGCCTGACAAGTGGTCAAGTTCGTCGACGATTTTGGATTTGTAATCGGATGTGTTCGCGACCGTCACGCCCATGATCAAGAAGGTGATCATGTATGGAATGTGGAAAGATTCGCAGATGCCCAGAAGGAAAGTCTCGGCCGCGACCAGCATCACGATCCAGCGTTTCATGTTCAGGAAACCACAGCCGTAGCTGACGATTAGGCCGCCAGCGATTCCAAGTCCGGCGGAACCAGCGATATTGAGGACCAGGCTTCCAAATTGCTCACCCACAGACATCATAACTTTATTTTCGAGCAATGAGATTGCAAGGAAAGCGAACTCAAACATCATGATGCAGGCAAAGTTATTCATCGCAACCAGAAACCCGGTGCTTTCTGTGACTGGACCTTCTGAGCGGAATTCCTTTAACACCAGAATCGTCGTCGCCGGGGCGGTCGCGACGGCGAGGCAGCCGAGTAGTATCGCTTGGCTGCCAGAGCATCCGAAAAGGAGTAAGCCGAGACTTACAAAGCTGAAGGTCAGGGAAATCTCGCCGATCGAAAGCGGAAGGCAATGTTTGGCAAGTCTCCTGACCTTGGTGAAAGTGAATTCACATCCAAGATTGAACAGCACAAGTGCCATTGCCAGTTTTAGCAGTGGATCAAAAAGTTCAACGTGACCTTCTGGGATCCAATCAAGGATGCTGGGGCCAACTAGCAGCCCCACCAGCAAATAGGCGGTCACCTTGGGAAGGTGTAAAAAATCCGCGAAAACCCCAGCCGCCAGGCACGCACCGAGTAACAATCCAAGCGTGCTCAAAATATCGAGATGAAAATCTGGCATGTGCGAATATGTGTCGGGCAGCTGGAGCTGAGTGAGTGTCAGTTCGATGTGTTTGCAAGGTCATGCATGCTGACGTTGCAAATCATTCTCATTCGAACTTGATCGATTGGTATGACGATGAGTGTTGGGTCTGCAGAATCAACCGATTGGAAACAGGGACGCACCAACGGTGGAGAACGCTGCCGGTCAGAAAAGTTAAGCCCTCATCTACGCATTATTATCAGGGTTACATCTGTCGCCCATGGCAACTTGGTGATCTTCGCCGGGTAGAGCAGGAATTGCTGATAGGAATCGGTGGCCTGAGCGGTGCAGATTGGCCTGTGTAATCACGGAAAGCCCGTTTTGCTTGTTCTGAAGCCTCGAACAAACAGAATCCATGAGATTGAGAGCGAAAATTTCTGCAATGTGGTCAGATTGACACCTGTCTCTTATACACATCTGACGCTGCCGACGACTCCTTACGTGTAG
>CAJXTM010000043.1 GCA_913061385.1 uncultured Rhodopirellula sp.
CGAGATCAGCCTCGGTCTCGTGGGCTCGGAGATGTGTATAAGAGACAGCCCAAGGGTGGTGTCCAAACAAAAACTGGAAGGCGGTCATAAGTGGCCTTCGTACCGACCCACCAATGCTTGAGATCCACTTGCCGCACTTGCAAACCCAATGGTAATAAGGTGCCGCCAAGTGTGCTTCCGGCATTTTCTTGCTTGTGTGGCAGCAGTAAACGTTCCGGTGGCGCACCACGGCGAACGGTATCCTGCCAATTGAAAACGCATGTTGCCTGATTCAGTTTCGCTGTCCGCCGCAGCAGACCCGCGATGCTGATGGGGGCGTCCAACTGCGGGCCAAATTCACCATCGGACAGCACGGCCCATTCAGCATCCGTATCATTAACCTCACGTGCCCACCGCCTGAATCTTGCATCCTCTACTTTGGGCGCAACCTCACGCATCCGTCGCAAGGCCTCCGTCGCAAAACAAGCCAACTGGGTAATTTCTCGTGGGTTTGAATTACCGTTCTCTCCAGCAAGAAATTCTTGCAAAAACTCCCCCGCTGAAATGCTGCCAGCACCAAAGTCATCAACCGCCATCAACTTACTGGCAGCTTCATCAAAAACCTCGTCCTTCAAAGTCATCAACAACAGGGTTTGCTGTTCCCGGATTTCTGCGTTCAGAATTTCCGCAGTCTCATCGAGTAGTTCCCGGGCAGAACGCCAGGCCTTCGTAGTAGGCACCGATTGCTGGATATCCGCTCCCGCTAAGTCAAACGACGGCCAATCCATTTGAATAGGGACCCCTGTAACTTGACTGATCAACAACATCAGATCGCTGGCAGGATAACCGTTCGACGCAAGGGCAAGGCGAATTGCAAGATCAGCTCTCAGATCAAGTGCTTCAGGGACGATCGGTATGCGTAAATCATTATCATCTTCCTCTGCGGCTGCTTCTAGCTTGACCTCTTCCATGGTTGGTGGAGCTTGCAGGGTTGGTTTTGCCTGCGTTCCGTCATCAAGCAGAAACCGAGTGTACTGTGCAAGTTCCGGAGGCAGATCCTGCATCCCCGCGATGACGTCAGGGTCGTCAGTTCCCTGCGTCATTGCTGGATCGCTTGTGCCCGGATCACTTGTGCCCGGATCGCTTGTGCCCGGATTTTCGGACAAAGAGCCAGCTCCCGGATTGCTTGGTGGATCAAGTACTGATTCCGGTAATAGATCACTTGGAATCGACGGATTGACTCCCACATCACTGGCTGTCACGCCGGCTGTCATCGATGTTGGATTGCCATCAGCACCGTGTTCACTGTCCGCGGCTGAACTGACTGGATCTCCAGCTCCCGTCTGAGGGGCAACAGGCTGTTGGGGGCTCGAAAGATCCGGCGTTGTGGAGGGCGTCTGATCCTGACTGACGCCTGAGGCGGTTATTGAGCGGCTATCTACCTGTTCAAAAGTTGCTTCTGTCTTTGGATTCTTATCAAGATCAGTCGACGCCTGCTCAATCGAATCGTCGGGTTGATTTGTGGCAGTTGATACTTGCCGAATTTCCTGCTTTCCCCACGAAGTAACAAACCAGCCAAAAAACATGACGGCTGCTATCAACCCAGTTGCAGAGAGCGCAATAACGAGTGCGATCTGACGTGACTTTTGAGTCTTTGTGCTTTGCCAGTCAGGATGCATCGCTCCCGACAAACCATCGCTGTTTTCTGGAAGAACGGAATCGGCACCTGCAAATCCTTCGTCATTGCCTTGGGGTACCATCCCTATGGCAATCCTAGAATCAGTAGAGATTGCTTCCTCAGTAATGGCCTGGCTGTCCACTCCCGAACGTCCAATTTCGACTTGGCCATCCGGTCGGTTAATCTCCACCATCGACCCACACTTTGGGCAAGCAGCGATCGTACCAACAATTACCGGGTCAGAAACCCTGAGCTGACTCGCACAGGTCAGGCACTGGACTGCAAACGGCTGAAAAGACAATGGAGCCTCTAAGGACAGAGTTCCGGAACAGTGAACAGATTCAATCCAACACGTGGCAACTGAGCAAGACACAAACGCAGGAAGCTTTGCTTTCCTTCGGACACCCGCCCTTCGGTCACCCGCAGGCATTCGCACCCAGCCACCCGTACTTAATTCTACGGCTCTGCAGGCTACCTTGCATCACAAACTCGCCGAGTCGCCTCATGGAATCGACGAAAGCAGAAACACAGCTTAGCCAAGTTAACATGACTCGGTGATTCAAAAGGGTGAGCCCAGTGGGTGCTGCTGCTTTACAAAAAAATCGGACTGGCCCCTGAGGGCCACTCCGATCATTAATCATGACTCGATAATCAGAAGTACATCAACTCCAAACTTGATCAACGTCACCCGCTAAAAGGTCTAGCAAGCCGTTTTCTTCCTCGTCATCGCCAGCGTCTCTGCGAGTCCCCGACTCGGTGGGATCCAGCACTTCTGGTGCCTTAGGACAATCGGTGATCGCTATCTTGTCAGTTGAGCTCAGGTCGCCTGCTCCCAAATCGGTGAAGACATCATCTGTCGAGTTCGAATTGGCTGTGCCAATGTCATTCGCTCGAAGAACGAGTTGTTCGCCCTCACCACGGTTGGAAGACTTGAAACTTAAGACCTGCAGTGCATCCGCCACACTGACCCGCCCGTTGCCATCGACATCCGGGAAGAAGTTGTTTGCAGAACCGCTTCCACCACTCTCTCCCTCACCAACAGTCCCTAACAAATTAATGACGAGAAGTGCGTCGATTGGTGTTACAAAACCATCGTTGTTAACGTCCTCGTTAGTGTTCTGATTTTGCTGTTGAGAACCCGCTGGGCTAATCGTGATTGTCAGGACATCGAGCCGAATATCTGCGATTGCAACCGGTTCGTTTTCAAGGAAGAGAAGCGTATCGTGTTGCGGTCGCAAATCTGCTGGCGAACCCTTGAACTGAACCGTGCCTGGCGCTGTCACGTCAAAGTAAATCGTCACCAGTTCCTTTGGATCATCGTTAGTGTAGGGGAAGTTGAAACTCGTGCCGTTACGAAGAGTTCCCACTTCATCAATGATGCCTGGGATGTTCGCAGTACCAGATCCAGCCGACGCATTGAATGCTGGAGTTCCGAACTCAACATCAAAGTCGAAGTTGCCCGAAGTCGGTTCCACAGGAGCTAGATTGTCTGCTGCATAAAGGACATCCAAGTATCCGGCGTAAACGAGGGTCGCCAGACCTAGGTCTCGAGTATCATCAGCAGTGACTTGCAATCCAATCTCATCTCCTACCGTTACAAGAGACGGATCCAACATGTTACCACTCCGGTCAACAAGCGAGAAATCAAATGCGACGACTGCTTGGCTATTTTGATCGCCCAGTGCCAGGGTGACCGAAGCAGACGAAACCACACCTTCGCTGGTAACGACGAAGTAACTGAACTCTTCAAGCCCTGATGCACCAGTATTGGGCCGATAGCTCAGATAGTCATCTTGCAAATCACTTGGGGTACCGTTGTCTTCTACCAAGACGATACCTTTGGACGAATTAGTCAGCAGGTCAAATTCGGTAATCGTTCCGGTGATACCGAGATTATCGTTATCGAGCACATCCAGAACGCTGCGGTTTGGACTGCTGTTTGTGATCACATCACCGTTCGAATCAAGCCCATCCGGGAATGAATCATCCACGGCTGCGGTAACAAATTCCGATGACGGCAAGATCGTCAGTTGGGCTGTATTGAACCGCAACTGCTGGATGGTCAACGCCACATCCTCTCCGTAGAGAGCACTTTCAGCTTGAGGACTATCGGTTGGATCACCTTGGAATTGAGCGATACCGGAGGCATTTGCCCTCATGGTCGCTTGGAAGAGTACTGCGGTCCCCGTATGCTCCTGCAGATCACCAAAGTTTTGCGTGCTCCCGACCTCATCCAACAACCCAGGTGTACTAGCATCTCCCAACTGGAAAGTACCACTACCACTGAAGAGTGGACCGAACTCAACATCAAAATCGAAGCCATCATTTGGAATACGATCAACCGTTGAAACTAGAGCCGAAGTGTACAGCAGGTCCAAGAAGGCGGAGGTAACGCCGTTGACAGGCCCAATTCGCAGATCATCAACCGTGACCCGAACCGTGAATTCGTCTCCTACGGTGACATGGTCAATTGGGTTACCGTTCGTGGCATCCAAAATTTCGATGCCGTACTCAAGCAGGTCGTCAGTAAGCGAATCCGGAAGCATGTTGACAGTCACCGTAGCCTGATCAACTAAGCCGGCGCCGTCCTGAATCGTATACAAAAACTGCTCGGTCCCAGTAAAACCTGCTTGAGGTGTGTAGCGGATTGACTGACCGCCAGCGACGACCGAGATGACGCCACCTTCGGTGCCCGCGGAGACACTTGTGATTGCCAAACCGCCGTTGATACTCGCAATGTCGTTATCCAAGACCGCGAGAGGTCGATTCACTGAATTCGTGGGCACACCATAAATGTCGTCCAAAGCAATCGGCACATTCGATTGGAATTTGACGTTCACTGTCACTGAGGCCGTCGAAGTGTTACCAAACTGGTCACGCACCGTGTAGCTGAAGGTATCAAATCCGATGAAACCGCTTGCCGGTGTGTACGTGATTTGATTGCTGGACGGTGGTGGCACGATCCCAATGGTGCCAACTGTATTTAAACTATCGATGGTTAGAGGATTACCCGCCATTTGAAAGTCGTTCGCGAGCACGTCAAGAGGCACGCTGATGGAGTTCCGTGGTACCTCAAAGTAGTCGTCATTGGCGATTTCTGAACCACTCAACACAGTGACTTTGTGATCCTGAACTTCACCAGTTCCGGCGAACCCAGTAGCATCCAAATTGCCAGTCCTGCTGAGTCTGAAACGTGCGTAGGTGTCACCTGTCGGAGCATCCGAAGGCACGGGTACCGTAACCGTGTAAATAACGTTGGTTACTCCACTATTGACGGTGCGATTGGTTAGAAACCTCTCACCCGCATCATCAAAGTCACCATCCTGATTGAAGTCAAGAAAGCCTTGCAAGTAAGCCGTACCGCCAGTTGTGTTGGTGATCGTCACCTCAAAGTTGGACGTATTTCCCGGAGACAGCGGCGTCAGCTGTAAGACACCATCTTCATCATTGATTATTTGATTCAAATCGTCTGCATCTGCGTCGATGGATGGGGTCCCATCTACATCGCGATCAGGCGCCGTCCCAATCGAAAGTCCATCCACGATTCCGTGACGGGCACCGTCAGGAAGTGATGTGCCGTAGGAATTCGGAGCATCTCCGAAGTCAAGTGTTGAGCGGAAGCCGAAATTATACTCGTTCGATGCAGCAACTCCATCGAAGAAGATGTTGTGCTCACCGCTCGTGGGGAACGAAACTTGATATCCAGGTGTTGGCACCGCTCGGATCGTGTAATTTCCGGAATTTCCGAAGTTGAAGAAATAATTTCCATCCTCATCGGTGAGCGTATTCGTCTCACCAAGGTCTGGGCGATTATCGCCGTCGGCGTCGAGATACACGTAGATCCCCTCAAGCGGCATCTCACCCGCGTCCATGATGCCGTCTCCATCAACATCATCGAAAGCGACACCTGTTTTTACTCCGCTGACAATACCAAACCCGAATTCAAGACCCGGAACAGTTCCAGATGTGGGTATCGTGACGGAGATCGAAGTTGAGGTGGTTGCAAGATACTGTGCTGGCGCAACAGCACGAATGTCGACAGTGCCCACCTGAACGTCCAGCGTGAAGGCACCGCTTGCGGTAGTGACAGTCGTGGGTTCGCCCACTGTGTAGGCACCATTCGCATCAACATCAGCAAAAACAGTTACGCCCTGAAGCCCACCATCGGAGCTTCCATTGCCATCTAGATTCCCATCAAGGAAAACCCGCCCCGTAACACCACCGCCAATCGTACCGGTGGACAGTAGATGTGCCAGCGTGTTCGTAATCTCGCTCTTGCCGATAAAAAGTGCCTCGGTGACACTAAAAAAGTCATCTTCAAAGACCGGATCGATATCATCGCTGGTTCCGAAAATCAAGTCCGGACCTATACCAGTCCCATAAATCAGAGCGGGGGTACCACCTTCATCGGAAAGCGTCCCAATCGAGTTTGATCCATCAGTATGGGCCATACCCAGAGTGTGCCCTGCCTCATGAGCGGCAACACTACCGATGAAGAAGCCTGCTAGATCTATCAAGCTCTTCGTCGGGCTAATGGGGATGTCGGCCATCGCTATGGCTGTATCGACGAAATTGACAAAAGCGACTTGGCTCATGTCAAAGTTACCAATATCCACTGTCTGAGCGATACCAAACGGTGGAATCGTATCCTCGTTGCCACCAATGAAGATACGTGTCAAACGCGGATCGTTCAAGGCAATCTGCCCACCATGATCTCGGCTATTCAATACGCGAATCCCGTATTCACCAGGATTTCCTGATGCAACAAAATCTCCGTTCTCACCGGTTTGGGTCAGATCCTCGAATACATCAACAACCTGACTGACAACCCCATCGATGACCTCATTTACCGCTGCGATGTCAGTACTCTCTAAACCGATCAGGGGCAGCGACTCGGCGAGGCCTGGAATACGAATGAAGCCAGATGAACCCAGCAAGTTCCCATCAATCACATCACCATCGAAGTCCAGATAAACGATCTGAGCATCGCCAACTTCCAACTCCTCAGTTATGGGACGATAAGCACGAAGACCGATCGTGTATCTCCCCCCCGCCAACGACACAACATCAGGAGCCACAGTCAAGAAATACGTTCCCTCCCTAGGCACCACCCAAGCGCCCGTCGCATTGCCGGCGTCCTGCAGTGGAGCTTGCGGAATTGCGAACGGCGCAACACTGCCAAAAACGGTTTTTCCGAAAGAGTCACGAACCACAAACTGAGTTGCCGCCCCATTAACGGCAACATCGAGAATGTCACCTCCTCGCAGATCCATCGCGAAGGTATCTAGATCAGCCGTGATACCTGTCTGCGTCTGTCCTGGCAAGGTTGGCAAGAAACCAAAGATGTCGACAGTATCTTGCTCGCCAAAACCTGTGCCGACTGGCACCTGATCAGCATTGTAAATCGAGTTGTTCAGTCCCGTCTGCAGAAAGCCTTCGGACTCGTTGAAAGTGAAGGCCTGAACCGCACCGACATTTCGGGCGAACGAGTACTCTGGCAAGTCATCAGGCGCTGGGGCAGTGGGTAAATCCTGCATCACGGCGAGTAGTCGCCGATCCTCCAGCCCCTGGATGTTCAAACGCCGCCGATTTTTAAGTCGGTTCGAACGCTTGATTTTTTTGTCAGATCGTGTTGTTTTTGCTTGATTTCGTTTGATCATCTAGTGTCTCTACCAAATTCGCGACTGACGGCGTTTCAGGGTTTTCGTCGGAACGGTTTAAAAGGATGAACAGGGTCACAGAAGAGCTGGCTCGATGCTCGAAAGTGGATTCTTGCCATTCTCGAGACGCACGCCTGCTTGCGCATTGTCTAGCATCGGTAAAAACGTTCGCGATCGTTTGCCAAACAGCCGGTAGCTCCCCATGCACCGGTTAAGGGCTCTGGGAAGTATAGGATATTCAGGCATTCTACGTTTGCGATTCTAATTACAGCCGGTAAGGTGTCAACGAAACGCATGTTATCGGATGCATTGCAGGTACCAAAGTTCCGACAAGTCACCCAGAATCCTATTAATCGGACCAAACAGATTCTAAACGGCAGTCGCCGAAAAGGTGTTCACATGTCCAGTCATCCACAGCACTGATCGGGATTTCCCCAATAAAACATGGCATTTGGGTTAGTTCAGCGCACAAAAAAACCCGCCTCGATTCAGCGAGGCGGGTTTTATTGGCTCTTAGTAAGAATGTTCCCATCAGATGGGTGTTTGCTTACCAGTTGTACTCAGTACCGAACGAGATCCCCTGAATGACCAGGTCATCCAGCACGTACGACGGATTGACTGCTGTCCCTCCTGCGACGCTCAGAATTGTGGTTTTGTCGATTGACCCAAACCCGACATCCTCAGCCGCGATGGCGTAGTAGGCAGATCGGAACTTCCACGAGTGATTGAACTGCCAGATGAATTTAAGTTCGAACTCACCCATCAAGTCACCACCCCGTCGTGTGTCGTTGATCACAGTGTTTGCGATTGAGTTCGAATCGATTGTCAAGGAGCGGTTGATTTCGTTTTGAACCCAAGCTCCCTTCAGTCCCATGCCGAGTCTTATCCCTGAATGGATATTCCACCAAACATCACCGCCGGCTTGTGCTCCGAACATGTGGTTTGTAACTCGATCTGACGAGTTGAAGAAACGTGCAGGGCTGTTGAAAGTCGAGTACTGCATTTCGTTGTCAAACTCCAGATAACGGAGACCAACCAACCACGAACCCTGGAAGCGACAGCGAGGCCCCATGCTTCGGCGACGATAATTCAGCTCGATGCTGTGCAGCTCACTCTCGACTCCGATACTCTGAAGCGATGATTCGTCAACGTCGTCGAGTGCACCGGCCGGTGAGGTTCCGAAGTCGGTGATGAACGAGTAGAGATTGTTAGTGTCGGACGTAGCTTGAGCCCTCGCACTCCATTTGTTTCCGCCCATGTAGGTCGCTTCGACGTTACCGCCTACACCACAAATCAAGGCACCCGATAGCCGAACGCCAGCAGCCAGCTCATCGCCATCGTTCGCTTCGCCGAGCGTCAAGACAACATTGGGCGGAAGCTCAGATCCATCACTCGTGACGGCCATATTTCCAACGCCCTGAGTGTGACCCAGGAAAACCGCCTCAGCGGAAAGATCGTACCAGCGTAGCCCGCAGATCTCACCGTAGGGTCCCAAATTGCTCCCCAAACCATGCAAATTACTGCCCAGATATCGCGGATCAATCGACCAGTAGTCGCAGAAGGCTTCAAAGCAGCTACCCCGACCCAACAGACCGTCGCCATTCCTGCAGGAACCGATTAACCCCCCTCGTGAAATACCACCACACGAGCCAAAACCAGGATCGCAGGAACCGCAGTTCCCGTCACACTGGCCACCGGACATGAAACCGACTGGCGTGACTCCTCCTGGAAACGCTGTAGGGCCATTGCCTTGCATACCGGGTGAGAAAGCCATACCCGCAGGAACAACACCCCCCTGATACATTGAAGGGTGGTTCATCCCGGCCGGCGTGACATACCCGCTAGCGTCGTAATCCGCATTCGCCATCGGCATTTGTGCGGCGGCCGGCAAAGCGAAGAGTGCTGCACAAGCAGCAAACGCCCTGAGGCTCGAAAAGCGTGTGAAAATTCGTGATTGAGTCATTCGGTGCATCGCAAACGTCTCCGCGGCGTCCGCCGCATGGCTATGGGCCGATCATTCATTTGCGGGGCAACGCGCCCGGAACCCAGTATTGCTCCGAACACGCAATGGAAGACAGCAGACAGATCACGCCTACACTACTTCCAGACCTTGTTCGCATCCGGCAACAGCAAGTGCCGCCTCTGCCAACAAAGACATTCCCCCCCTTTTTGTCATTTTGCTTTGAAGCGGTTCCCCCGTGTTTGCGTGCTAGATGGGCATCGCCCGACTAACCCGCGTCTATAGAAGAACTGCGTCATGCGTTTTTATCGGCACAAGTGACCACTGGCATTTGGTTATTCCACTCGATCATCCTAGGAAAACTTTGCCGACCGCGAAGATGGACGCTCAAACACACCACTTAGATAAGGTTCGTGTCTACAGAAGTCCCCTATTCATTCATATTTCACGCCCCCACCCAAAAAAGTCTCGTAGCCAGGGGCAACCAAGTTATTCGCGACAAAATCCCCATCCAAAGGTAGAGAGCAGCCACTGACCCACTTTTTTCTTATGCTAGCAACCTGCATGACAACCTCACGGTGACAGCGTCATGGCTTCATTGAAACCGATGGATTGATCGCGATGTTTTGAACGGAACTATCAACGCTCCCTAACACCTACTCAGGCCGGCGATCAGAGCAAATCTTCGAACCGCCGAAGCGTTACCTCTGCATTCTGGCCTGCCGCTTTGGCTCCAATCGCGACCGCAGCGATATAACCAGGTCGTGGTTCAATCGAGAGAAAATCCCACTGGTTGGTTGATTCAAGATTCGGATTGAGCATCCGGATCTGAGGGTTGGGCGTGTCAATGTTTTCGAATGTAAAATCAGCTAGTGGTGTTTGCAGTCCTGTTCCGATTGCCTTGATAAAGGCTTCCTTAAGTGTCCAAATTCTCAAAAAGGTGTTTCGTTGATCAGTTTCTGAAGAACAGTTCTCCAGGAAGTCGATTTCCGGTCTGGAGAAATAACGTTTGGCCAAGGCAGGGTCGGTTCTTCGATCGAGTTTTTCAACATCAACACCCAGCAGATTGTCGCCATGGTTATCGATCCCGCACATCACCAGGCCATCGGTGTGCGCGATGTTAAAAGGGCAGCGTGCCTGAACAGGTTGGCTGACGTAAGGTTTTCCGTTTTTTTCGATTGCGAAAGTGATAATACTGGGATCGATTCGTTCTCGCCCTAGTAACCGCCGAGCCATTCCACGGCCGACGACGTGTTGATTGCGACTGGTAGGAATTCGAAATCGATCCGCTCGAACCCGCTCGTCTTGACTCAGCCAATTTTCGCAGCAACGTTCCAGAACACCGGGTTCAGAGGATGAACTGCCTGCGTGCCAGACTTGAATACTGGGAGAATCTTCCATGGTCAATCATTTCAGAGGTTCAAAAATTTCTGACCACTGCGTCAGCTTAGCGGGGATGATGCGGACCGGAGGATCTCGGACGACAGCCTAAAAGTCGGGACAAACGTGAGTAACCTCAGAGCCAACACAGTGCGAACTAAAACAAAGTGCTTCTTGCCATGATACCTCGCGGTTCGATACTTCGGGATAGCCAACATTCTGTAAACAAACGGATCTCAACACCGTCACTAGCAACGGAAGATAGATTTGATGTGTCTGAACTTGATCGCTGATGCCCTCGCAGGCTCAACCATGCAAGCTGCTCAATTCCTGATGGTTGGTGGATTTGTGATGTTGGCATGGGTCTTAGCTCGGCGAAAAATCAGAGCGGGAAAGCGAGTCAATGAGGACACGCGACGTGCCAATAGGGCTATCAAGTCGATGCGGGATCACACAGAACCATCAGTTCCGCTGAGTGGCGCGCCTGTCGAAACACAACGTTGGCAGACTGCGATGTTTGACCTGCAACGCGAACTGAAGGCTGAACTGGATACGAGAATCATTGTTGTTCAGACACTCCTCAACCAAGTTGATGAAAAGATCAACAAACTGGATAGCATGCAGGCAGGACTGCACGAGAATGCTGTGCCCGACTCATCAATACGATCGAGAATTCAGGAGCTAATGCAGCGAGGTTTGAACGCAAGAGAAATCGCGATGAAGATGGGCATGCCTGTGAATGACGTCGAACTGACCATTGCAAAGTTGTAAGCAGATCACTTGGTACCGCGGCAAGCTACCGACCACTGCCTGTCTCTTATACACATCTCCGAGCCCACGAGACCGAGGCTGATCTC
>CAJXTM010000044.1 GCA_913061385.1 uncultured Rhodopirellula sp.
CTACACGTAAGGAGTCGTCGGCAGCGTCAGATGTGTATAAGAGACAGCCCAAAGGGCGTCAGAACATTGACCGACGCGCGAGTCACCCTCATTTGAAAGTTCCCACAGATTAACAGGTTCTGGTCACCGTTCCTATCAATGCTGTTTGAGGAGTGGGCTGGGTTTGTTTCGATCAGTAGGATTTTTGTGCTTCAATCCTGCAGGTGGTGAGTCTGCAAAGTGGAGGTATTTGTGCGAACGGATGTACTGCCACGTATCAGGCTCCGTGATCGGCGTCGTCTGATTCGTAGGGGCAGCATAGGGTTGCTTTGGGGGAATATCACTCACACTGCGGAAAATGTTGTTCTGCTGTGATGGCCAAGAGCGTCCGGTTTTATTTTCCTTTTCCCTGTGGCCACCGATTTGTTCACGCTGTGGGGGGCAAATCTTTCCGTTTTGACTCATTTGATCTAGGCTATGTAGGGACACTTCCGATTCACCAACCACGATGATTTTGAACATGCGAATAGCCATTGAGTATGAGTTCCGCTGTGCTTCTGCAGTACGCGGTGTGCTGGACATGGTCAGGAACTGTCCAAGCAAAGCGTTTTTGAGTTTGTTTGTGCTGGCGGCCCCGCTGTGTGAGATTGCAGGGAGTCCCGTCAATGCGGCCTCACCAAATATTCTGTTGGTGTTGGCGGACGACATGGGCTATGGCGATCTGGGTTGTACAGGGTCACTGTTGTTAAAGACTGACCGAATTGATGCGCTGGCAAAGTCGGGTGTGCTGTGCAGTCGAGCTTATGTAGCGAGTTCGGTTTGCTCCCCATCACGAGCCGGATTGATCACGGGGCGTGACCCTCGGCGATTCGGCTATCAAGCAAACTTGAATATGGGTAGCGAGAATTATGGGACGCGAGTGGATTTGCTGGGACTGCCACCGGGTGAGCATACGTTAGCGGATCACTTGGGTGCCATTGGTTACTCGACTGCTTTGGTGGGCAAGTGGCATTTGGGAATGGGAGATGGTTTTCATCCTCAGGAGCGTGGTTTTCAACATTTCTGTGGCATGCTAGGTGGTGGTCATACTTATTTTCCCAAGCCGGGCAACAACAAGTTGGAACGCAATGGTGTTCCTTTGACCGGGTTTTCCAGTCCTTATCTGACTGATTTCTTTACTGATGAAGCGACGCAGTGGATTAGCAAGCAGGATGAGGTGAACGATGAAAAGCCTTGGTTCATGTTTTTATCGTACAACGCTCCGCATGGTCCCTTGCAAGCGACGGAAGAAGATCTTGCGTTGTTCAGTCACATCAAGGATCGGAAACGCCGGACTTACGCAGCCATGATGTGGGCTTTGGATCGAGGTGTCGGGCGTGTATTGGATCGTTTGGATGAACTCGGCGAACGAGAAAATACAATGATTTGTTTCTTCTCAGACAATGGCGGCGCAACGGGAAATGCCAGTTGGAATGGTGAGCTTTCTGGGACCAAAGGAACGTTGCGTGAGGGTGGGGTTCGTATCCCGATGATCTGGTCGTGGCCCGGAACTATTCCTGATGCACAAATGCATGATGGTGTGATGTCGAGTCTTGATCTGCTGCCCACGTTCATGGCGGCAGCAGGCGGGATGCCGTTGCCACTGGGACCACCCAGATCACACGAAGATAAGAATAATCGCAAGAAAGCGGTCTCGCTGTACGGTGAATACGATGGGGAAAACCTGCTACCGCAACTGAGCGGTGAGCAAGTCGCCCCGCGCAGGACGCTGTTCTGGAGACTCCAGGGACAAGTCGCCATCTTGGATGGACCCGACAAAATGATCAGCCTTTCGCATCGCGCCCCGCAGGTATTTCGGCCAACTGAAGATGCGGGCGAGCGGGATGATCGGTTTGACTCCGACCGAACGCGAGCAGATGAGTTGTTTCAGTTGCTGGGCAAATGGCAGGCGTCGTTGGCAACGGTCCCTTTGTGGGGTTCATCGCCGTACTGGAGTTCCCAGAGTGCAAAGCAACATGACAATTATCCGCCACGCGCCGAACCAGAGTGATGTAGGTGTCGCTTTGACGTCCGCTACATCCATGTTCTGAGACATCTAGCAGTCACACTTGATTTCACTTAACGACTTCAAGGAAATCGCATTGCAGCGAATCACTTTGCTTTAGGTCTCTGCGCGTTGTCCCGATCGATGTCAGCGACGTGCTCGTCGCGGATCGCTTGAAGCTTGGCAACCACTTCCGGGTGCTGCGATTTGACGTTTTGCTGTTCACCAGGGCTGGCTTCCAAGTTGGCGAGGAATAATTTATCAACCTGCGGAGCATTTTTGGGGACACCGCGATCTCTGGCGTTGCCAAGTAGTTTCCATGGACCCTGGCGTACTGCCCATTGCCCATTCTTGCTATTACCAAGCAACCAGAAAAGATGGTCGTGTGGGCTTTCAGCTTCACGGGAGGCAAGGACATCGGTCAAGCTTTTCCCGTCGTATTGCCTGTCCGGTAGCTCCGCACCACAGTAGCTTGCGATCGTGGGGAACCAATCACAGCCAATGGCCATCTGGTCTCTTACTTGCCCCTGCGGGATTGTCCCCGGCATCGAAACAATCGACGGGATTCGGATGCCTCCTTCAAAGAGGCAGCCTTTGGCACCACGGTACGGACCAGCATTGCCACCGCCCCAGAAGGCTCTCTCTTCAGTTGAATGACCATGATCGGATTGGAAAATCACTAATGTGTTTTTTCGCAAACCTAGTTGTTCAAGGGTTCCAATCAGTTCACCAACTTTCTCATCAACGGTTGAAGTGAATGCTGCGTATTGACGTCTTGGCGAAGGAAGATCCTTGTACCGTTCTCGCCACTTGGCAGTACCTTGCATGGGATAATGGGGAGCATTAATTGCCCAGTACAGAAAGAAAGGTTTGTCGCGATTGGTTTTGATGAATTGCTGGCCTTCATTCACCATCATGTCGAGAAAAAACTCTCCATCCCGATGGATTTCTGTGCCATTTCGCCAGAGGTCGTGGCGGTTGGGACCTTGCCAGTAAAAGAAGTGCGAGTAGTTGTCGATGCAGCCACCCATGTGCCCAAACGATGAATCGAACCCCTGCCCGTTGGGCATGGTGTTGGGGGTATAGCCAAGGTGCCACTTGCCTACGTGACCTGTTGCGTAGCCTTGGGATTTGAGTAGTTCGGCCAGCGTTATCTCGTTCGAGGGCATGCCGGGTACACCCTTGGTGGATGACACATTCCCGGGTACCCCGGCACGGGCTGGAAATCGACCCGTTAGCAAACCCGCACGGGACGCGGAGCAGATTGCCGAAGGTGAGTACATTTGCGTGAATCGAATGCCCTCGTCTGCTAAACGATCAAGATTGGGCGTGTGCAGATCGTTTGAACCATAGCAATTCAGATCGAGGCTGCCCTGGTCATCGCTGTAAATCACAATCACGTTTGGTTGCTCGGTCGCAACGCAGATGCTGATTTCAGACGCGGCCACGCAACCGCAGCACAGTAGCAGGAAAATACGTATCAAGGGACAACTCCGGTGGATCGTTGTGGACGCAAATTAATCGTCTGTGCATGATAACCGGTTCACATCAGCGAGTCACCAGATGGAATGTGTGAGGGGCGGGTTGGAAGCACTCGATTACTGTCAAGAATGCAAACGACTCAGAAGTTGTTAACCACTTGGAATTGGGTTCAGAGAGTCGGCACGCGAATCAGAATTGTGAACTGGGGCTCGTCTGCTGCGGTTAGCCGAGGTCAGGGTGATCGTGATGCTTATGTTATACAGGGGCTAAGGACCTTGGTTGCGGTCGTCGGAGATATTGTCTGTGAGCCGTGAATGAAGGTGAATCGGTTGCCGATTCTGGGGTTGCTGTCTGGTTTTGGCTGCCGCGGGATACGGTGCTACAAGTGAGTCACGCGTCACGGATAACGTTGGGATTCGACGCTCAAGAAAATTAAGTCAATGGAAATGGTTCACATGAGTCGTATCAGAATAGTTCTTGTACTGTATGTCGCGTGCATGCTGCCGAGCTTTGTCGGTGGAACTCAAACAGCTCTGGCTAGCCAGGCTGAGAAGACCCGTGTCGAAAGATCTGAAGCAGCATCCAAGGCTGTTCAAGTCGCAACTGGTTTGACGATTCAACATGTTGCCGATGATGACCTTGCGCCCGACTGCACCGCGCTGGCGACAGACCGTGATGGCAGAGTTCTGGTTTCCGGCCCGGGGTATATCCGTGAGTTACTGGATCGCGACGAGGATGGGATTTATGATTCCACCCGCCGAATTGCGGATACGCCATCGCATGGTGCACATGGGCTTTGTGTTGATGGGGATGCCTTGTACTACGTCGGTGACAATGGTGTTTGGCAGATCAATCAATTCACGTCGGATCATGAAGTGAATCCAAAGCCGGTCCGTGTGCTCGAAATCAAAACAGGTGGCGAGCATGATGCCCATGCCTTGCGAAAGGGGCCCGATGGGTTTTGGTACTTGATCGCCGGGAACGGAACCAAGGGAAGTTTCGGATTGCAAAACGCGAAGTCCCCCGGAATCCCCCATCCGCGTGCCGGCGTGATATGGCGCATCTCACCTGACTGGACAAAACGTGAGGTCTGGGCTGACGGATTCCGCAACGCGTATGATTTTGACTTTGGACCTAACCAAACGATTGATACTTTTGATAGCGATGGTGAACGAGATATCAGTTTGCCGTGGTATCGACCGACTCGAGTATTTCGTGTGCGGAAGGGGCAAGATGCTGGTTGGGTGTCAAGGAGTTGGAAGCGTCCCAATGCGGACCCCCTGATGCCAGTTGTGCTTGCAGAATTAGGACGCGGGTCGCCGACAGGGGTTTTGCGAAGTCCAGGAACACGACTGCCTGCACGATTCCGAAATGGGGTGTATGTACTTGATTGGACTTTTGGTCGAGTTGTGTTTGTTGCTGATGATGGCAGCATCGAGTTGGTTGCATCTCCGTTGGGAAGTGAAGGTTTTGCAGTCACTGACATCGTTGCTTTACCAGAAGGAGCATTGCTCGTTAGTGTTGGTGGTCGACGTAGTCGTGGCGGGGTCTACAAAATTGATGCCGTTCGGCCCGCGACATCCTCGGGGGGGCCCCAGTTGGATTGGGACGAAAATACAACCGTCTCAGCCAGCGAAACTGTACGGTGGTTACAGCGATTACGAAAAAATTCCGAACCCGTGATCGATCAGGCAGCAGCAGAACACGCTGCTCGTGTGCTGGAATCGGATGATGCGAGTGGGGGGCAGGTTCTAGATGCGATTGCATTGCTGATCGAGAGTGTAGGTGGACTAGGACCGGGTGATCCCCGAGATGCACGTGGCAAACAGCAAGCTGCCGCGGTATTTGATTCCTGTCGAGGACGTATCCGTCCTAAGATTGATCAGGCGACGCGTGAAGTTGCTGTTGCTGCCTTGCTCCGTCGTCTGCAGAACTTAACTGCCGAACAAATCAATGCAGGGAGCAACAAAGAGAGTCACGCCAGCAATGAGGTGTTTTGTCGGGAATTGATTCGGGGGCTCGCAGTGCTTGAGCCCGAATCCAACACTGTGTTCAAGGCCATTGCTGATGACATGGATCGAGTTCGCTCGCCAGTTGAAAAAATATACCGGTTGATTGCATTAGCCAGAATTCCCGTGCGGCGCAGTGATGATATGACAGAGAGGATTGCAGAGGCAATGATTACGGTTCCCATGTTGGTCAAAGAGGCGAACCTCAATGTTGATAGAAACTGGACGCCCCGCTTAGGAGAGTTGTTCTTGGCGATGCAGCACCGTGATTCATTGTTGCCAAGTCGTATCGTTTCGAATTCGTTGTTTGGGGATGCCACGCATTTGGTTTGGATGGAAGAGATGGATCCGGAAAATCTTGAGCGGGGACGCCATAAGTGCTTGATGCAAAGCCGGGGAAAGTCGATCGATCCTGAGATCGCAAGATTCATTGCGTTGGGTCCAGACGCGGTCCCACGAAATTTTGTTTACAAATGGCTCAACGAGGATGCGACTCGTCCAGCAGCGTGGTTGGCCATGGCGAGTCATGCGGTTCCGCGAGATGCTGGCGATTTGCAGCAGGCGGCGCTCTCGGTGGACAAGCGTGTCAGAGAAGCTGCGATCGCTGCATTGAAAGGGTTGGGGCTGGAAGTTCCGAAACGTGAATCCAATTCTGCGGCGATTCAGGAATGGTTGAAACGCGAGCCACTAATCAGTGTTCTCAAAGGTGAAGCCGCAAACGGTAAGAAAATCTACGGTGCCAGACAATGTGCCCTCTGTCATAACGGCGGCAAAGCACTCGGGCCATCGCTGAGCGGTATTGCCAAACGCTTTAATAATAAAGACTTATTCAGGGCAATGATTGACCCCAGTCAAGTGATTCCGGATCGATATCGAGCCAAGCAGGTGTTGACCGCTGATGGTCAGGTGTTGATGGGATTAGTTGTCTACGAGAGCGTTGATGGGGTCACCTTGATGGCCGCTGATGGACATACCAAGCGAGTGAATGTTGATGAGATTGAGGAGATGCGATCGTCTGATGTTTCCCTCATGCCAGAAGGTCTGCTGATGGGACTCTCCGATGCGGAGGTTGCTGATCTGTTGGCTTACTTGAGGGAGTTGTAGGTGATGTATGCCCGCCTGATCTGTTTTGTATCATTGGTATTTATTTGTGTCAGCGAACATGTACTTGCGGCTGGCAGCCGCGTATGCTGAAAATATTGTTTCCCTAATCGCCTGGCAAAATTTAGATGTCTGATATTGAAAATAAACGCTCGTTACCAGCTCAGGCAATCGCTCTGATCATCTCACTGGTCGTTTGTTTCGCAGCGGGTGGGTTGGGCGGTTTGGCGACCACACAAGGGCTAGATACATGGTACGACACGTTGGCTAAGCCAACGTGGAACCCGCCAAGTTGGGTTTTTGCACCCGTTTGGACAACACTCTATTGCCTGATGGGGATTGCCGTCTGGTTGGTTTGGCGAGGCGGTGAATGGAAACAGGTCAAGCCAGCGGTAGTCCTGTTCACTGTGCAGCTTGTACTGAATAGCCTGTGGTCTCTGCTCTTCTTCGGTGTGCAGAATCCCGGTGCAGCTTTGGTGGAGATCGGTGTGCTGTGGTGTGCGATTGCTGCAACCACAGTGTTGTTCTTTCGCCGTTCAGCCATTGCAGGTGGATTGATGACTCCCTATTTGCTGTGGGTCACCTTTGCGTCGTTTCTGAATTTTACGATCTGGAATTTAAACCGGGTATGAACACCTGTACGGAATCCTCATTTGAAGATTCGGATACTACTGGTTCGTCACGCCGACGTTACGATTTGCCGTTAAGGCAGTTTGATGACTTTGGCAACACGTCCAAGAGTATCAACAAGAAGGGCATCAGCGGAAGAGATTGATCGGACTGCGAAAACAGCGGTGGTGTTGACGCGGTCAGCCCGGTAGGACGAATTTACGTGCAGGAAGAGTTGTCCGTTTTGTACTCGCCATGAACCCGAGGAGATTGGCGTTGCGACAAACACGGTGTGAAAGGTTGTAATGGCTTCGTTGTGGCGGAACGAAGTGAACGTTCCATCGGGTGCCAAGGTAATGTCAAGTAAGCCCTGTCCGTCATTCATACGCCAATTGCCGACCAGCATCGCGCGGACTTCTGCGTCTGTAAGAATTCGGCCAGCAACGTTGCCCGCGATAGCGGGAGTTTGCGATGGAGCCTGATTGACAATGATTGTGGGTGCCGCATTGGTTGCAGGAGTTTTTACCTCAATGATGTCGAAGTTGGTTGCTTGTGCAGGTGGTCGAGCAGACGTTGTGCGGGGTGGTGGAGGAAGGAATAACTTGCCACTGTTCCCCTCATCAATCGAAAAGGATTCCATCACCATCAATGAGCGTCCACTGTTGTTGTGGGCGGTAAAGTCGGTGGGGGTCTCTGATTTTGGATTGGCAACGCAGATCACTAGCTTTCCCTTATCAAATTGATAAATTCCCAATCCTGTTACGGTGTCTCGCTCGAGAATCGCTATCTGCTTTGGGTAGACCGAGGGGTCTAAACGAAATGACTTGGCGGTCTTTACACCTGTCACAGGTGATTTGAACAGTAGCGTGTAGTCGATGATTTCGAGCAGGCCACCGCCAGGCAGCGATGTTCGCATCTGGTGTTCGGGGACGACATAGCCGTTCTCGACCATCTCGGTGATTCGCCAATGACCCTGCATTCGTTTCAGTTCGTTACCCGAGGTGCTGGACTGGGCGTCCGCAGTATTCGTGAGCACAATGCTGAGTGCGACAGCGACGAGGGTAAACGCAGAGTTTTGGCTCATTTGGGGGCCTTCCAAGTAGTGCATCAGACTTGATGCTGCAGAGCTGATAGCGATGGATTAGCGATGCTTTTTCGCCCTGCATGTGGCAAATGTAGAAGCGGAATTGTTCACAAATGCACTTATAGCTGCAATATCGATATCCCCTGTTTTGTCTGTTTCCACAGGTCCGTCTTGTGAGGTCTGTGGGAGATCTGGGCTTGGGTATCCGCAATGAAAATGGTTGCGGTGGTTTGATGCAACTGCGTTGTCTATGCCCGTACCTTCTGCTGGAACTCACACTCGGGTGACCACCTGGACGGTAAGGATGCTGCCGCGCGGCGACTCATGAATGGCTACTCTGTGGCAGTGAAATGTGGCAGTGAAATGTGGCAAATGGCATTTGGGATTGGCTGTGGTAAGACGCTGTCGAGTAGCGGCCAGGACGTCAATTCCCGCGTGACAGATTCTGATCGCGGAAAATGACTTGCGTGACAGTTCTTTGAAGCAATCACTTCTTTTTCTTTCCGTTTTTCTCACGGAATGCGGCTTCGAGTTTCTTTTTGCCACCCAGTATCGGAAGAGTCAGTGAGGTTGCATCGAGATCGATGGTCAATTGGGTGCCAGGTTCAGGGTGAAGCGTGAATTCACGATCACTCGAAAAGATCATCAAGCCAATTTGCTGGCCTGCAGGAATCACCTGATCGTCTGGTTGCAGATCAAAGGACATTTCATAGAAGCGTCCTGGCTCAAGGGGTTCGCTCTCTGTCATCGATCGATAGTTTTGCGGATCTGCCCAGCCACGCGTGATAATGTTGTCTGTGATTTTAGCATTGCGATTATCATTCCAAGGCAGTGAGACTACCCAGACGGAGAGATTTGCTGCAGGCTTGTCGCAGGCAAGGCGGATGTTGATCCGTGGTGTACCTGAAAGGTGCACTGGCTGTTGCAATGTGGGCGTGACAAACATCAGTCGGTGGTCAGTGCTTTCTGCTTTGGCCAGGGTTGCTCCGCTGAATGAATAGTTGTCGACCAGTGTTTCTTGGCCCTGTTTGGGGGTAGTTGTTGTCGAGAGGTCACCGTGTCCACCCTTGGTCTTGGTCTGTCCTGGGTGCATGGTGACTGCCACTGCTTCTGGGTGCGGGTATTCCGGATATGACGTCGGTTTATCACGTTCCTTACCCTCACGCACGATCCATGATTTGGGATCGTCTTCGACATTGTTTTCTACACCGTGAAGGTATCGCGTGAACCAGCGATTCATCATCTTCATGGGTGGTGGTCCCCCATGACCGCCCTGGTGAAAGAACGCCTGTGTGGGGACTCCCTTTTTCTTAAGTGCCTCATAGATGCGGACGCTGTGTTCGGGAACGACGTTCCAGTCATTGAATGCGTGCGCCATTAACACAGCTGCTTTGAGTGGTTCGAGGTCATTCAGGTAATCGCGACCAGCCCAGAATTCGTTGTAGTCTCCATTGACCCGGTCAAAACCCTCGGCCATTTCCTTGTCGCGAACATTACAGTCGCAGAAATCACGTTTCGATTCATCACCGCTATGGATGAAATCATAGAGTGCATCGATGTCTTCTCCTATAAAACCGCCAGGATGTCTGATCAGTCCATTGGACCGATAGTAGTGGTAGTACGAGGTGTTCGGAGCGATTGGGATGATCGCCTCTAAACCATCGACTCCGGTTGTTGCGGCGGCTAGCGGAATCGTGCCGTTGTAGGACGTGCCGGTCATGCCAACCTTGCCTGTTGACCAGAACGCTTTGACCGAAGCTCCACCTGTCGGCTCGGTGAACCCTTTTGCCCTTCCACAAAGCCAATCAACCACTGCTTTAGGTGCAAGTGACTCGTTGTCACCACCAACGGTGGGGCAACCTTGAGAAAGACCAGTGCCGGGGGACGAAGAGTGGACAACGACGTAGCCCCGGGGCACCCATTGATCGAGGTGCGATCTTGAGATGATCGGGCGTTTTCCTTTACGCATGACACCCGGACCGTGGGTTCGCTCGGTGGGTTCTGTACCAAGTTCCTGCTTCGGGTCCCAGAAATGTTCCGCTGCTGTTGAGCCTGTACCGGCAAAGTAAGGGCTGGATACGTAGACAACCGGTAGTTTCAAGCCCTCTGTGTCGGTTTGCCGGGGACGTGTCACGCTTACATGCATGCGGTCCAAACTGCCGTCACCATCGCTATCGAATTCAGTCTCAACCCAGAGGTCGTGCCTGAGCCAAAAGTCTGAATCTTTGAAAGCTTCGACAATTTGAGCCTCACCATCTTTGAAAACAGGAGACGCTGGGTCTTCTGCCTGCAAGGCTGGCAATAAAGACAAGAGCAGAAGCGGGGCAGTGAAAAGTCGTTGCATGAGCACGAATCCGGTCAGGCAGAATGAAAGGAATGAGATCCGGCACACGGAGGTTGCCGAAACGAGTAATTAACAATGGACTATGGAAGCAAGTTCGCTTCGATACTTATCGCTCTATTTGTTGCCGTTGTTTTTGACCGCTTGCAAAAACCTACGGGAGATCAAAAACGTTGTCATTTGTGAGCCATTCTGGCTGCCCCATTGAATGTTGGCGGGCAGCTATTTGGCTTCTACTTGCTCTCGAAGTGTCTTGAGTTCCGTCTTCAACTTGTTGCTTTCTTTTTTAACGTCAGCAATTTCTTTCCGAAGGTCAATGATCTCTTTTGGTGTCGTGGGTTTCGCATCACGTAGTTTGGAAACGGCTTGCTGTGCGGGTCGTGAAATTCGCTCGTTTTCAGATTGGCTGAGCGACTCGAGCACGGTAATTGCCTTGGGATCACCGAGGATTCCCATCGCCTGGATTGCTGCAGACTGAACGCTCACCTTGGGATGATCAAGATGGTCCGTCAGGAAATCTCGCACTTCACTGCGGTCTTTTTGACGGCGGCTCGTATGGGCCAGCGTTTCAAGCCCACGGCCGTAATCACGGGAACGGAACAGTTGGGCATTTTTCCGTAGAGAGTGAAAGACTGCTGGCTGCAGTTCATCGTCGTCCAACTGGCGGATCGCTGACATTGCAGCCACTGCCAATTCATTTCGAAACGAATCCGTATCTAGGAATTTGATCAAGGCTTTTCGTGTTTCCGGCCCTGTCTCTTATACACATCTCCGAGCCCACGAGACCGAGGCTGATCTC
>CAJXTM010000045.1 GCA_913061385.1 uncultured Rhodopirellula sp.
AGATCAGCCTCGGTCTCGTGGGCTCGGAGATGTGTATAAGAGACAGGTTTCAGGGCCAGACGGCACCGAGATCATTGCACGATTGCTTCAGCAAGCTCCAGATCGACTTCACGTCGGTGGTCGCTTGATCATTGAACTAAGTCCAATGATTGCGGATGCTTGTCAGGCAATGGCTCAAAAGAATCCTGCATTCGGTGACTTGCGTTTCATGAAGGACTTGGACGGCCATCGCCGTATCCTTTCTTTGAAACGCATTTGATAAAATCGCGGCGGTTCAGATTTCCATCTCATCATGGTGGCACGCATAAGCGTGTTGACTTGCGGTCTGGCTGGAATTTCAAACCGGAAGTCGTTGGCGATGTAATTTGAAAATTGAGGCAGCTAGTTTTTGGGGAGTGCCTTGTCGCTAATGTCTTTTCTGCACCATGCCCCACGCCAGCGAATTTCTTTGACGCCAGAATAGGCGTTGAGCTTTGTCTGGCTGATGGTGTTTCCCATAGCAGTTACTCCGAGAACACGACCACCGTTGGTCACAACCTGACCATCAGCGCTTTTAGTACCAGCATGAAATACCTTGACATCTTTCAGTGCATCGGCGTTTTCTAGTCCGCTGATTTCAAGACCTGTTTCATACTCGCCAGGGTAGCCCTCGCTGGCCATCACTACGCAGGTGCTGGGACGCTCGTCCCATTCAAGCGGGGCAATTTCTCCCAGTCGACCATCAGCTGCAGCCTTGAGTACTTCAAACAAATCTGACTTGAGCCTCATCAATAGAGGCTGGCATTCGGGGTCACCGAAGCGGACATTGAATTCAAGAACCTTCGGACCAGCGGGCGTGAGCATCAAACCAGCGTAAAGAATCCCTTTGAATGGACGGCGGGCACGCTTCATGGCGTGAACGACAGGCACAAGCACATCAGCTTCGATCTTTGTCATCAAGTCCTCGTCCACAACGGGTGTTGGGCAATACGCTCCCATGCCACCGGTGTTGGGGCCCGTGTCACCATCGTGAGCTGGCTTGTGGTCTTGAGCGGCTGGCAACGTCAAGATGGTTTCACCATCAGTGATAGCAAGGACACTTGCTTCGGGGCCAACCAGTTTTTCCTCAATGATCAGCTCTTTGCCTGCTTCGCCGAATTCACGCCGTGATGCAATTCTGTCAATCGCTTCAAGAGCTTCCTCGCGTGTGTCGCACACGACCACACCTTTGCCGGCTGCCAAACCATCGGCTTTGACCACGACATTGACCGGTTCGTGAGGTTCGGCGTAACGATCTTTGATGTACCGTTCCGCATCTTCAGCGTTTCTAAATGTCTGGTAGCTTGCCGTCGGAATATTAGCGGTGTGCAGCAAGTTTTTACAAAATACTTTGCTACCTTCCAGTTCTGCCGCGGCCTGCGAAGGACCAAAGACCTTCAATCCCGCGTTATCCATTGCATCGGCGAGGCCTGCTACCAATGGGGCTTCCGGCCCAATCACAGTCAGGTCGATTGCCTTGTCCGTGGCAAATTGAATCAGACCGGGAATATCTGTCGCGGCTATATCGACGTTTTCGGCATCTCTGGCCGTTCCCGCATTGCCGGGCGCCACGTACACCTTGTCCACTTTCGGGCTTTGCCCAAGTTTCCAAGCCAAGGCATGCTCACGTCCACCGTTTCCAACCACCAAAACCTTCATCGCGACTACCTAAATTTAGCGGGCAAATTTGCATGCAAATCAATTACTTGCTGCAATTTAAGGGCTGGCGGCATGCTTCGACAGCCGACACTCAGCCATCCGAAGGAGTGGTTTTAAAGTTGGTGTTAGGACCTGATAGCGGTAGACAATCCTCCGCTAATGAATACAATTCGACAGGTCCCGCCGAAGAGTGTTGTTCTGTCGCCCATCCTAACTACCCACCAATTGGGCGGCGCTTTCTTCGTAAAAGACTTATTGAATGGGTGGCGACCGAGGGTTTTCAATGCTTTTTCGGTCGCCGCTCTTCCTCTTTGGCACAAACCCAAGCTACCCAACCGCATTGCCAACACTTGTGATTTGATGGCTGCGTCGGGGATTTCGTCGGTCACACGGATTTCGTCGGTTACACTGGGAAGCACGTGTTTGGATACCGACCAAACCAAATCTAAGGCCCATTTGATCACTCCAGAGGAGAGACACCGTTGAAGATACTGATGCTAACCGCTGTCGCGTTGCTGCTGATTCACTCTGTGCCAGCGATGGCAGAGACCGGTGATCTAAAGATTCATTTTGAATACGCTGGCGATGCTCCGGACCCGTCCGCCATCGACGTCAACAAAGACGTTCAGTTCTGCGGTAAGACCAAGCTCATGAATGAGCGATTGTTGGTGAACCCAAAGAATAAAGGTGTGAAGAATGTTGTCGTCTATGTGTACACCGGTCGTGGTGGTTCCAAATTAGATGCGGTACCTGCTGCTAACAAAACACTGACGCTTTCCAATGATAACTGCCGATTTGAACCTCATATCGTCATTGCACAGACAGGTGACACTCTGAAAGTCACCAACCCGGATTCGGTTGGTCACAACGCAAACCTTGGCTTCTTCAACAACAAGCAGCAAAACTTCACGATCCCTGCAGGCCAGGAAAAAACAGTCGCTCTCGAGGAAAATGAGCCTGCTCCAATTCCAGTGGACTGCAATATTCACCCGTGGATGAAGTCGTATGTCGTTGTACTCGATCATCCTTTCGCTGCGGTGAGTGACGAAAACGGTGACTTGACCATTAAGGGATTGCCAGCAGGTGAAGAGTTGGTCTTCCGCGTGTACCACGAGGCTGGCGGCATCAAAGAAGTTGAGATCAATGGCAAATCTGAAGAGTGGAGCCGCAGTCGATTCGAAGTAGACGTCAAGCCAGGCATGAATGACCTGGGCACTGTGGTGATCCCAACAGATGCCCTGAGTGCTGATTGATGATCGATGGGCCGTCAGGTTTCAAATCCTTGGCGGCGTCCGTTGCTAATGCATGCAGCTCTTGGTGGAAATTATCCACCAGAGCTCGTTAGGGCAGGGTTCGAGTGGGTGTTTCGGTTGATGGATTTCGAATCAGGATCTGCACATCATCTTCCCCAGTCGGTACAGACCGAACTAGTCACCGGATTCTCTCCCGTACGACTGATGCCCTCGATGCATTGTTTTTTTCGCCGCGGTGGCTTCCCAGCCAACTGTTTTCCGCGAATTTCCATGAAATGTATCTCAGAAACCGGGGATTAACGGGGCTTCGGTGGCTTCGGAAAGCCGCTAGCTTCATGAGCTGCACAGACGTTTGACTGTGTGGGTGCGACAATGGGTAGCGTTTGCGGTGGAAGAGAGTTCACGGTTGAATGAGTGGTGATTTGATGGTCTCACCGATTCCTTTGGCAATTTCTCATTTGGCAGTCTTGTGCGTAATGCAGCCCTAGTTCTCTTCGTTTGCTTTCTTGGCGGGTGTGATGCCCGAATCGAGAGGTTCCAGCCCAACGAAGTCTTTTCTTTGTCGTTGGCAAAGGCACGCTCAACGCCTACGGAACTCGCTGGCAAAGACGCGAGTCGGGTGGCTCAGGAGTTGTATGGGACGCCTGACGAACCGCTATGGCCAGAGTCGCCGGCGGCTGAAAGTGTTCTGGCTGATAAGCAGAACTTGTTTCGTTCCAGCGGGCCCGTAAGCAGCGAAAAAGATGGAACCCACCTAGGGCTTTTTCGTGAGCATTGCGTCACCTGCCATGCTTTGGAGGGTAGTGGGGCTGGCCCCGCAAGTGTTTTCCAAAATCCGTACCCGCGTGATTTTCGGCATGGCGTTTTTAAGTGGAAGTCGACTGAGCGTGGACAAAAGCCAACGCGAAAGGACATACGCGAACTACTAGGCAAAGGCATACCGGGGACTGCGATGCCTTCTTTTGCGTTACTCACTCCGGAAGATCTTGATGCACTGGTCGATTACGTCGTTTTTCTGTCGACGCGGGGTGAGGTTGAACGCAGGATGACTGCTGCGGCTATTGATGAATTGGATTACGGCGAGAGCTCGCCGGGGGGCGAATTGACGCTCAACAGCCGCAATGAAACTGAAGGGGGTGAAGTAGTACAGGAAGTATTAGATCGCGTTCACTCAGATTGGGCGGACGCTGGGAAACTTGAGGTCAAAGTACCCCCGTTTGCAGAATTGGCAGGCGAAGACTTAGCTGCCTCCGTTGACCGGGGTAAGGCTTTTTTCCATGGACAAATTGCGAATTGTTCGGGTTGCCACGGCCCTGCAGGTGATGGGAGCATGCCCACGCTGGATTACGATGATTGGACCAAAGAATACACAACGAGGATTGGCTTGACCCCCGGTGACCGCGAAGCGATGAAGCCGTTCCGTGACGCGGGAGCATTGCGACCGCGAACGATTGCGCCGAGAACACTGCAGGACGGTGTGTTTCACGGTGGTGGAGATAGCGCGTCTTTGTATCGGCGAATCACGCAGGGTATCGCCGGCACACCGATGCCCGCTGTCGAAGTGGTCAGCGAACCGAATGGAAAAGGATTGACTGTGGATGAGATATGGGATCTCGTCCGTTATGTGAAGCAACTCTCGACGCTGCAGTAGAATAAGAAGCACTCTCGAAGCAGCGGCGACAACGGAATTTCGATGACAGAGCAACGACAGAGAACAAAACAAATTTATCGCTCCAGCGGTGCAATGCTCGGATTGGCGTTGGGTTACTGCGTCATGATATGGACTGGTCTTACTGGTATGGTCGCATCCGCGCTGTTTTGGGGTGTTGGTTGCGTGCTTGGCGGGATGGCTGCTGAGCAATTGTTTCGTTGGAACAATAATCAAGGTCGTTGAGCGAAACATGGCAGCTAACTCCACTCTCGTTGACGAACCGTGCGCTCGGCATCTGCTCCACCGTCTTTGTGTTTTGCTGGTGTGCTTAGTATGGCCTTTGATCTGGGTAGGTGGCTTGGTCACAACGTACGATGCTGGCATGGCCGTGCCCGACTGGCCGGGGACTTATGGCTACAATCTTTTTCTCTACCCTTACAACACTTGGTTGCTCGGGCCTTTCGATCTGTTCATTGAACATGGGCATCGTCTGCTGGGAGCAGTTGTCGGACTGGTTGCGTTATCAATTGTCGTTTCGGCCTTTTTCCGAGAGTCGCGGCGGTGGGTGTTCGTACTCACGATTGGTCTGCTTGTTGCCGTCATCACCCAAGGTCTGTTGGGCGGAATGCGTGTCGTCTTGGGTGACCGCACACTGGCGATGGTCCACGGCTGTTTCGGGCCAGCTTTTTTCGCCCTTTGCGCGGCAACGACCGTCGTTACCAGTCGTCGCTGGCAAGATTACATGTCAGCCCGTGGTCAGGCGTCGATAGGTTCGTTTGTTGTTGTTTTGGTCGCAATGCTGCCGGCGTTGAGCTATGTGCAGCTGATTTTGGGTGCACAGCTCCGGCATGTGCAGCCGAATGCCGAACCTGCAGGTTTTGCCTTGATTGTCGCTATCCACGTGATCGTCGCATTTGTGTTGTGGGTTTTGACCATTTTGGCATGGGCCAAGATCCGAAGATGCGGCGATTTGACGCTGTCGCGGCTGGCGGGATTGCTGATAGGCTTGGCGGCTGTTCAGATCGCATTAGGCGTGGGAACATGGGTGGTGAACTACGGATGGCCGTCTATTTTGGCTTGGGTGCCGGGGTCGGCTGGATTCCTCGTACGTGCCAAAGGGTTTTTCGACTCGATCATCGTGACATCCCACGTAGCGACGGGATCTCTGATCTTGGCAGTTTCAACAGTGCTGCTGGTCCGATCACTGAGGGTGCGGTACTGCCGTAGCAGCTTAAAAGAACAGTCGGCCACCGAAGAAAGTAAAATAGAAAATTACACGTCAAACCAATCGCTACTTGAACCAGTTACCACTTGAGCGGTTTTCATAAAATTATGGCAACGGACCTACTTTCAGCTGATACTGCGACAGCGGCGTGCCCAACGGCGCGACCTGCGGATTCTGTATCGCCAAAAGGTTGTGTGTCGGTTGATGCTTCACCGACTGAGCCCGGTTCAGAAACGGAGATCGTATCAACCAACGGGGCAGGGCGGGGCAGTTCTGCAGTCAATGCTGAGAAGACTGTTGCAGGCGAGGGGCGATCCGCATTCTCACTTTTGTTGTCAGACTATCTGCAACTTACAAAACCTCGCATTGTTGTCATGATTCTTGTGACGACCTGCGCTACAGCGATGATGGGAGCTACCGGCCTCGTCGCTGTCGGTAGCCTTGCCTGGTTGTTATTCGGCACCGCAGCAATCGCTGGCAGTGCTGGTACGGGCAACCAGATTTGGGAGCGTGTGATTGACGCACGGATGACTCGGACTGCAAACCGGCCGATTTCATCTGGTCGGATGTCTGCCGTGCCTGCCGCCATTTTTGCCGCTGTGTTGGGGATCGTTGGCATTTCTGTCCTAGCCATGCAGTTCGGCAAAGAGCCGGCCGCTGTCGGCGTTGCGACTTGGATGCTCTACGTACTGGTCTACACTCCGATGAAAGTTCGGACACCGTGGAACACCACTGTTGGCGCCATCGCTGGGGCCATTCCGGTTTTGATTGGCTACACAGCCACCGGTGGCCTTCTCACCGATTGGACAGGATGGCTGCTGGTGGGTGTTCTCGTCGCATGGCAGTACCCGCACTTCATGGCGATTGCATGGATGTACAGGCGTCAGTACAAAGAAGCCGGCTTCAAAATGACAACGACCGAGGAGCCGACCGGACGAAGTGCTGGTTGGCAAAGCATCGTAGGTTCTGCCGTTTTGATTGGGTTGGGAGTAACTCTGTGTTGGATGCCAGCTGGACTCATTGGTGCTGTGCTGGGATCGATTGCTGTTGGGGCAGCGGCTTGGCCAATGCTGCTCGCGTCCGTTCGATTTGCTCGCTGTCCTGACGACGCGACCGCGCGAAAACTCTTGCGTTCATCCTTACTCGTCCTGCCAGCCGTGTTGGCTGTTGTGACAATGCGTTTGTTCTGGTGAGTCACCAGGTGATCGAAAGCGGAAAACCCGATCCACAGACCGTCTGCACTGTACGGAATCTGCACCATCACTACGGTGAGCATACGGCACTTCGGGGTGTCGACCTCGATATCAAGGCTGGTAGAGTTTTTGCGTTATTGGGACCGAATGGAAGTGGGAAGACAACCCTCTTTCGACTCCTTTGCACGCTGTTGCCAATACAACAAGGTCAGGTTCGGGTTGGTGGGTTTGACAGCGGCGAACAGCCGCTTCGTGTTCGTGAGCAAATTGGGATTGTGTTTCAATCCCCGAGCTTGGACATGAAATTGACAGTCGATGAAAACATTGCCTGCCAAGGTGCACTCTACGGGATCCATGGCGCTGAACTGCAGCAGCGTCGGGATGCACTGCTGAAACAAGTGGATCTGGTAGATCGTCGTAGTGATCGTTGTCAGGTTCTTTCTGGTGGACTTAAGCGGAGAGTGGAACTTGCGAAAGGAATGCTGCATCGGCCGCGATTGCTCTTGCTGGACGAACCAAGTAGCGGGTTAGATCCCGCGGCACGTTTGAAGCTGTGGGCCGCCATTCGCGAAATGGCTGACCAAGGCATGGCCGTGCTGCTGACGACACATCTGTTGGAAGAAGCTGACAAGGCGGATGACATAGCGATCATGTCACAGGGGAAGTTGATCGCAGAGGGATCGCCAGGTGAACTGCGGGCGGAGATGGGCGAGGGTGTGATTACAATCGTGGCTGATGATGCTGCACGTGCAGAAAAGAGTCTTCGAAGCGAGCTTGGTTTGGCTCCGCAAAGATTGCATCACCAATTAAGGCTGAAGGTTGATTCGCCGGCGAAAATGTTGCCACTTATCGTTGAAACACTCGGCGATCAAGCTCAGTCGATCAACATAGGACGGCCCACGCTAGAGGATGTTTTTATTGCTAAAACTGGCGAGGCATTTACCGCATGAGACTTTTGATAACCCAAAATTGGGACAGTCGAAGGCCTAGCCGACTGAAAATTCGTTCAACAGTGGAGCAGTTGAGCAAATGAGCAGTGTGCGCAAGTCCGCCTCAGAACCGCCGGCCAAAAACGTCGTTGGTGATGCTTCATTCAGTCAGCTTCGTGTTGGAATATCTGCCGCGTGGATGTTGGCCAAGCGTGAGTGGGTACGTTTTTTTCGCCAACGAAACCGAGTCACTGCTGCCATCGCTCAGCCGTTGTTGTTTTGGCTGTTATTCGGAACTGGTCTTAGCGGATCTTTTCAGAGTGCAGGTGAACTGAATTTCATGGAGTTTTTCCTTCCGGGGACATTGGCTTTGATTGTTCTTTTTACGGCCATCTTTTCGACAATTTCAGTGATCGAAGATCGTAGGGAAGGATTCATGCAGGCAGTCTTAGTGGCACCCGTTGGGCGCTGGCCCGTGCTGGTTGGTAAAGTACTCGGTGGCTCAGCCATCGCTTGGGTCCAAGCTGTATTTTTTCTCGGGCTTGTGTGGCTTGTCGGGACCGCTGAGTTTGGCGCCTCCGTTATTCCCTTGCTGGCACTCTTGGCTCTGGTGGCTTTGGCTATGTGTGGGCTTGGAATGATTGTTGCTTGGCCCATGGAAAGTACACAGGGATTTCATGCGATCATGATGCTGGGCCTAATGCCCATGTGGCTTCTGAGCGGAACGTTCTTTCCAATTCCCACACTGGGTGCCGATGCAAGTATCGGTCAATGGATTCTCGGTGCTATCATGCGGGTCAACCCATTGAGTTACTCCATGGTGGAAATGCGGCGTTTGCTCTTTCCTCAGATTGACTTTTCCGAGGCTGGTTTTGCACCGGCCTCGCTCGTTTGTTGGACTGTTACAGTTCTGGCGGCATGCCTTACGCTGTTGATTGCATGGCAATTGATGAGGGGAAGCCGCAAAGTGGATGTCATTGTTTAAGGGCTTAGTGATGCGAACAACCTTTCATCTAGTGTTGATACTCTTGGCCGGTGTCGGTATCGGGCTATTGGTACGTTCCTACAAGGAACAGCAGAGTGTGGAGCGACCGGGACTCGATGATGTCGTGTTTAGTAATGATGGCCCCCGTATCGAAGGTGATCCTGCTGCCCTGTCCGAAATTGAAAATCCTGACCCAAGTCATCCACCCGACGATGAAGAATGGCTAAGCAGATTTGAGTTGACAGAAAGAAACGGGGAACTCGTCAAAAGCGAGCAACTATTGGGACAGCCCTATGTGGTCAGTTTCTTCTTCAGTACCTGCCCAAGTATCTGTGTCCAACAAAATCAGAAGTTGAGAGAATTGCAGGATGCGTTTGAAGGTGAAGGAGTTAAGTTCGTTGCTATCTCGGTAGATCCAGAAACGGATACACCTGAGGTGTTAACAGAGTACGCTGCAAGATTTGGTGCGGACTCGGAGCAGTGGCTTTTTATGACGGGTGATTTGACCTATATCCGACGCATTGGTGGTGAGATTTTTCGGCAACCTGTAAATAAGCAATTCCATACGGAACGCTTTGTTTTGGTTGATCCTGAAGGTAAAATCGAAGGGTTTTACAACTGGCCCGAGAAGCCACAGTTCAGAAAGTTGCAGGAGAAAATTCGAGAAATGATCAAGGGAGAACAGTCATAATGTGGGAATTTCTGGCCGGTAACTTACCGCACCTAACTGCGGCGTTAAATCTGACAGCGACCGTGTTATTAGTGATTGGTTTGATCAGTATCCGTCGAGGCAAAGCACGGCGTCACAAGAGTGTGATGCTGTCGGCGCTCGGTGTCAGCGCGGTGTTTTTGTTGATGTATTTGCTGCACAAAGTGTCGCTCTACATGACTACTGGAGAGTTCAATAATAAGTTTCCGACCGATACGAATGTTGCTCCGCTCGCAGCGCGGTACACGTATTATGGAATCTTGATCACGCATCTTATGCTAGCAATCATTGTGCCTGTTCTTGCATTGCGAGCAGTCTTCTTAGCGATGAAGGGACGAATTGCCGAGCATAAGCGTTTGGTCCGTTTTGCATTTCCCGCGTGGATGTATGTTTCTGTCACCGGCGTGCTTGTTTATTTGATGCTGTACCAGTTTTACGGCTGAATGTGACTTGATTTTCGATTTCGCCTCAAGTTTCTTCAACTTATTACCGAGATCCGCCTTTCGCTCAATTCTTGGGATTCCCTAGTCTCCTCGCTAGTCGCCTACCTGACTCGATGGAGTGAACGCGGTTGAACGGGCTTTTTTTAATTCGATTGGTTCTTTGCTTGTTTCTGACAGGGACGACGTGCGCGCTCGCGCAGGGGATTTCGATGGGTCAGGGGCCAGGCATTGAACAGGAACCAACGGTCGGACAGGCTCCGACAATTTTTTCGAAGAGCGGGAGTTCTCTTCCCATTCTTGAAAACACTCCATTGGAGAGCTTGGGTGGAGGGCCAGAGTCTTGGACGAGTCCTGAGGGACTCAGCAGCAGTCTTCAAGTGCTCTTGCTGTTGACGGTATTGAGTTTGGCTCCGGCAGTGCTGTTGATGACGACTTGCTACGTCCGAATCATCATAGTGCTGGGTTTGTTAAGGCAGGCCATAGGCTTGCAGTCCTTGCCGCCAAGTCAGGTGATGACGAGCATTGCTTTGTTCATGACGTTATTTGTGATGTCGCCGGTGTGGACCCGCGTCTATAACGACGCGATCAAACCGTACACAGATCCTCAGGTCTCAATGACGATGGAGGAAGCTTATCAGGCTGGGGCGATACCAATTCGGGAGTTCATGTCCCGTCAGATCGACGTTGCCGGGAATCATGATGACGTGCATCTTTTTTATCAATACATGGATCCAGATGCGCCGCTTCCAAGCAGTTTTGAGGATGTGCCGCTAAGAGTTTTGCTTCCAGCGTACATTCTGAGCGAGCTGAAAACAGCGTTCTTGATGGGGTTTCAGATTTACCTTCCGTTTCTGATTGTAGACCTTGTGGTCGCGAGCGTAACGATTTCGATGGGCATGTTGATGTTGCCACCTCAGGTTATCTCCCTGCCTTTTAAATTGCTGTTATTTGTTTTGGTAGATGGCTGGCGTTTGGTTGTGCAAATGTTGATGGATAGTTTTGGGACCTTGCTATGACGGAGTCAAAAGATTGATGGATGCTGCAACAGCGGTTGATTTATGTCGTGAAACCCTCATGTCAGCGGTGATCATTGCTGCCCCAATTCTATTGGTTGGTATGGCTGCCGGTTTATTGGTTGGTTTGATGCAGGCATTGACTCAAGTACAGGATCAGACCTGTCTCTTATACACATCTCCGAGCCCACGAGACCGAGGCTGATCTC
>CAJXTM010000046.1 GCA_913061385.1 uncultured Rhodopirellula sp.
CGAGATCAGCCTCGGTCTCGTGGGCTCGGAGATGTGTATAAGAGACAGTGAGTAGACGGCGTCCAAAACGCTCTTCAGAAGCGAACAAAAACACTCAAAAAAGCACTTTGAGGTCACAATCTTCCATTTTTCGCCACGGAACCGAAAACAAACGCCAAGAATCTGCCGACAGAAAGATTAGAGGGTGGCAATCTTCACCACGATAATGAGAATTCCTCTACCGGAAATCTCTGGCCCAAAAAGCCTCAGGGAATCGCTTCGAAGCTACTCGAATGGCTTCCGAATGCCCCTCGGTTTTGGTGTCATGACCACCTCGATGGATTGCCAATTCCCGGCATTTCGGGCTAAAACGAGTGTTAAATCACCTCGCGTTAGTTCTGATCGCTGATTTTGGATCACGGGTGTTTTCTTTTTTTGTCGGATTTTGAATGTTCAACCTCGTTAGTTCATTGCCTCGGATCGAAACCGTCTGCATGACTATTCAAAGACGGTTCGTTTTGACCTTGGTACTTCTGTTCGGCCTCTGCACTGCGTATGTGCAGATCTCAGCACAACAAAACCCACCCGCTGAAACATACAAACCAGCAATCGAATTGCTACCGGATTCCGTAGCAGGAATGGTACGCATTCCCAATCTTCCAAGATTCTGCGAGGCATGGGAAAAGACTTCACTTGGCAAGTTGGTCGAAGACGAAGCCATGCAACCTTTCATCGAAGCACAGCGAAAGCGAGCCAAGAATTATCTTGAAGCGTTTGACAACAAAGTTGGTGTTCGTCCGGAAGATCTCTACAACATTGCCTCAGGTGAACTTGTCGTCAGTTGGTTGCCATTTGCAAACGACAAACGACGGCCCTTTGCACTTTGTGTGATTGCTGATGTCCGAGGCAGAGCGGAGCAGGCCGAGGTCGCGATCGAAAAGCTTGACAAGGATTTAAAAGTCGCTGGTTGGATCCGAAAAGATATCGAACATCAGGGTCAAACAGTTCGGATCTATAACACAGAACCAAAGCCCGGTCAGTTAAAGGTCGAACAGATTGTCATCTCACTTGATGAGACACGCCTTCTTGCTGCAGACCGTGACCTCGTCGTGACAGATCTTCTCGACACGATTGCCGGAGATGCCGATGGCAGCCCGATTATCAAAGTAGAAGAGTTTCAGACCATTCTAAAAAAGTCCAGCCAAGCCATTTTAGAGCCTGTTAAAAAAGGTGGTGGGACCATTGCAATTGAGTGGTTCGCGAGACCATTCCAAATGGCGCGAATCCTCAAAGAGTCATTGGATGTGGATCGCGGTAATCAGGTCGACATCGTCAAACTTCTTGAAAATCAAGGTTTCGATGCAGTAAAAGCTGCTGGTGGCATCCTGGCGTTGGCTGGAGACAAATACCAAATGCTCCACCGCGGTTCGATTCTGGCACCACCCGTTACCGACAAACCGAGCAAGTACAAATTAGCCGCGAGAATGCTGCAATTTGAAAATGCACCGCTCGCTCCCATTCCCGCTTGGGTCCATTCTGATTCTGCAAGTTTCAGCCGAATCAATCTTCGATTTGAGGAAATATTTTGGGCTTCAGAAACGTTATTGAATGAAGCGTTCGGTGACGAAATTTTTCAAGACATCATCGAAGGGATCAAAGAAGACGAAGACGGGCCACAGATCGACATCGCAAAGAATGTGCTGCCCAATCTGGATGATCAACTGATCTTGATCACCGACAACACTCTTCCTTCGGAGCTAAATTCTGAGCGAATGCTGATCGCGATCCGAGTCTCGGACTCAAAAGCGATCGGTACTGCAATAAGCAAAGCGATGGAGGTCGAACCGGATGCGAGCATCATGGACGCAGTTCCTGGAGTTGATATCTGGCGTGTCCAACGCGGTGGCGACGACGACGATCTTGATGAGGACTTGTTCGGAGACCTAGACATCGGTCTTGGTGAAGATGAAATCGAAGAAAGCCCGCCGTTATTGGATCACTGGGCGATCGCGATGATCGACAAGGGGGCGAATTCCGAATTTCCTTACCTGATGTTCTCGAATGACCCGGATATGTTGGTAGCAGCGGCAACTCGAATCCGCTCGGGAACAATCACCGGACTGAGTGATGAACCTGAGATCAAGGCGATTGTGGCTGCACTTAAAGAACTCGGTTGCACCACACCAGCGATGGAGCGAGTTGTCCGCACCAAGTTGTCGTTTCGTGCGAAGTATAATCTGCTCCGCGAGGGAAAGCTGAAGGACAGCGACTCAGTCCTTTCTTCTTTTTACCGGCGGTTTCTTGAAGACCAAGAAGCTGAAACAGATGAATCGATCAACGCCACGGACTTGCCTCCACTAAGCGTCATCGAGAAGTATCTCCCCAGCGGTGGTGGCTTCTCGGAGACCACAGAAGACGGTTGGTCTCTCACGGGATTCCTGCTGAATCAGTAATCCTCACCAAACTGGCCCTCTCACCCGAGTCAATCCTTAGGGACCGGCAAAGCTTGCAGTATGAGTACTCTGATTTCTGCAGTGTGACCACTCTGATTTCTGATCGGCGGAGTACTTTCCAGCTTTGCCTGCGTGCGACACGCTCAGTTTTGCCCTAGGGCAACTCGCATTGCTTCCCGCACAACGGGCAGCACTCGACCTTGCACTTCGTCAAGCGTGCCCTCTACGAAGGCACCCGCTGCCGCTTTATGGCCACCGCCGCCAAATTGCTGAGCAACCTCGTTACAGTCCATTTCTCCCTGACTGCGAAAACTCAATTTGAATCCGCCCCGCACCTGCCCGACAAAGATCACTGCAGCCTCGGCTCCTTTGACCGCGAGGGTCAGGTTAATGGAGTCCTCGGTATCATTTGGCGCGGCACCCATTGCCTCAAAGTCTTCTTTCTCTACGTAGGTGTGCATTAGAGTGCCATCAATTTCAGCCTTAGTACGGGAAAGCACCAGACCACGCAGACGTATACGCCCCAACGAATCACGTTCATACAGATCGCCATAAACCTCACACGGAACGACCCCAGCATCAATCAATCGTGCAACCGTACGATAGGTTTCAGACGTGACACTGCCAAAACGAAACCAACCTGTATCGGTTGCAATGGCGGTAAATAAGGGCACTGACATGGACCGAGTTAAAGCAACACCAAGTGCGTCAGCAGCCTGCACTACTAAGTGACCAGTGGCCTCAGCCTGATAATCCTTATACATCGTTGCATTCAGATCATCTTCACCAACGTGATGATCGATGACAATTTTATCTGCCCGGGATGTACGTATAACATCACCCATATCACCCAACTGAGCCCAGGCGCTGGTGTCCAGAATCATGATGCAATCAGTTGCGATGTCCTGCGGCTCAACATCATCACCCAGCACCTCGATATTGCCAGCAGGATCAAGGAACTGGAGCGCTTCGGGAGTCCTGTGAGCGTTAATGATACGTACCGTCTTACCGACACTCCGCAGCACTTCCGCCATTCCAAGCTCGCTGCCCAGTGCATCACAATCGGGACGTATATGACTCACCAGCACAAAGCTGTTGTAGTAGCTGATCTGATCTTTGAATGCTTTCCAGTTAACGCCCATTTTGATCCTTAAAACTGATAAGTCACAGAAAACCTAGGATAACACCCGGCGAATCTCTGCGATGTCTTGATGAAGTTGCAACACCAGCTCGTCTGGCGATTCAAATCTGACGACATCCCGAACACGATGCAGAAAATCCACCTGCACACGCTGATCGTACAAATCGCCATCATAATCCAGTACATGAACCTCTACCTTGCAATCGCCGTTGGATTCAAAAGTTGGATTGGGTCCAATATGTATTGCCGCACGATGATTTTCATCGCTGGTACGAAGCTGCCCGGCATAAACCCCAGGACAAGGAACCACAACCTCGATACCCGTCAGGTTCGCTGTGGGAAAACCGATTTCACGACCGCGTTTGGCTCCGCTCGTCACTGTACCGCTGATCATGTGAGGATGCCCCAGCAAAACGGCAGCCTCAGCGGCAGCACCTTCAGCCAACAAACCCCGTATTCTCGTGCTGCTGATCATTTGAGGGCCAATATGCATCGGATCCACGATTTGCAGTTGGATTTCTGCCTGTCCGCACAACTCAGCCAGCACCTCAATATTCCCGCCACGATTTCGACCAAAAAAGAAATTCGGTCCTTCAATCATGGCTTTACTCTGCAGACGTTCTTGAACGAGCGAGGAAAAAAACTGTTCAGCGGACAAATCCAAGAACCTACGACTTGTCTTGCATACGACCAACGCGTCAATCCCCAGCTGATCCATTAGTTCAGCCCGAGTCTCGATTTGGGTCAATCGTTTGGGAGCCACGTCTGGACGCAGGATGGTAGCTGGATGCGGGTCTAACACCATCGCTATCGCTGGACCACCCAGTTGATCCGCAAGCTTCCTGACGTGCCCCAGCAGGGCCGCGTGCCCGCGATGCACGCCGTCAAAATTCCCAATCGTAATCACGCCGCCCTGAATGCTACTCAAATCGCCATCTGAAGTTTCACCGCTATCAGCTGCTTCAGAATCTCCATATGACGGCGGCAATCCTCCCTCAGAATCATGAGGCCAAACATTTTGGAGAGAAAATATGGCTGTCACGATGATCAAAGCAGAGCAGGGCAGGGGACTGTACCACGGGATTATGCACTACATCGACGAAACTTCGTAGGGCTGCCGCGAAGAAGACCGCCTGTAACCCAGGTCCTGGCTAAGCTTTATGCGTCAAACTGAATTCAGAGCTCTACCCCGATAGCGGGATGATATAGCGAGTCGATCGACGGAAATCGCTGGACTGGCCATATGGCAAGCCATGACTTAACAGCAAGCTCAGCCCAAAGTGGTGGCGACTGCTTGTGGCAAACATCCACAGATTTCGACGGCAGTCATTCCTGCTTGGCCATGCTGCTGCGCAGCAAGATCACCGGCGAGGCCATGCACCCAGACACCAAGCCGAATGGCGTCCCATGCCGCAATTCCCTGAGAAAGAAAAGAGGCAAGAACACCTGTCAACACATCACCGCTCCCCGCTGTCGCCATACCTGGATTCCCAGTCGAGTTCTGCCAATGCTTACCGCCGGGACCGACCACAACCGTCGGCCCTCCTTTGACCACCATGAACAAGCGATGGTCATCGCAAAGCTTGCTGGCGACGGAAATCTGAGTCTTTCTGTCACGTGCTGAAACACCTGTCAAACGGGCAAGCTCGCCTGGATGTGGTGTCAGTATGAGTGGGGCAGAATGATCTCGAGCCCTCGCTCGCTCTTGCCATACCATGCCCTCTAGTAGCGACAAAACATTGATCGCGTCAGCGTCGAGAACACACGGTCGCCCCCAGGTCAGTAAACGCTCGACCATTCGGATGGACCCTGCACACGTCGTCATTCCGGGGCCGCAGCCTATCGCAGCAGCCGTCGGCAAAACGGAACTGAAAACTGCCGACGCTTCCAAGGCAAACCGTCCCTGCGAATCATCGGGCAATGGATAGGTCATGATGCAGGGGTCAAAGGACGCAACGGTCTCGAGACACCGATCGGGAACCACTGCCGTGACCAGCCCCGCACCGACCCGCAACGATGCGATCGCAGACAGCGCTATCGAACCGCTCATACCCCTTGAACCGCCAACGAGCATCGAACGCCCAAAATCACCTTTGTGGGCGGCAGACTGCCGCGTGGGCAGACGCAGTGGAGGCTCACAATTCATTTCGATTCCTTCCAAGACAGTCCTAGGTTGCAGTACGCTGGCAATGCTGCACAAGTTGCTGGACGACCATCCCGGCCATGTAACCACCTTTAAACCCGGCATCAATGTTGACTGCAGCCACATTCGCGGTGCAAGTACTCAGCATTCCCATGAGCGGTGTTAAACCACCCAGACTGGCACCATATCCAACACTGGTTGGTACAGCGAACACAGGAACTGCCAAGTGCCCTGCCACGACTGCAGGCAATGCACCTTCCATACCTGCCACGACAACAACGGCGGAGGCCGCTTTCAGTTCGGGGATCACAGCAGCAAGACGCTGGGGTCCGGCCACTCCGATGTCATCAAATCGCTGGAAAGCAATTCCCATCCAAGCTAATGTCTCGATCGCTTCCTCTGCGACGGGAAGATCCGTGCTACCCGCTGTGATCACAGCAGCATGAAAGATCTGATCCAGTTGGTTTGATGCCAGAGGCTGGGATATTCCCATCGCCGTGGGCGAAACCCGCAGAGTTCTGGCAACAGGATTGTGTTGCGTGTGCGTGAATGACTGCCGGACCTGAAAAGCTACTCCGCTATCGATTCGGGTGATAAACGCCGACTGCCCCTCGTCCAACTGGGTCTGGATAATCCGAGTGACCAATTCTGCCGATTTTCCTTCGCCAAAAATCACCTCCCCAAATCCACACCGAGACGCCCGCCCGATATCAACCGTGGCTCCATCGATCCGGTGGGTTTGATCAGCGGCAGCTCCAGAATCAGATTTTTGCAATTTTTCGACGTGCTTGATTAATTGTTGGCGGGATTCATTATCACTCATGGCTCTTGCAACAAGTTCCAGCAGGGCAGGGGAGAGCTGATTCATTAGGCGGGTTACGGTAAAAAGGAACCAGATTTCAAGCTAGGCGGGTAGACTAAGGAAGCCCATCTTCAATCCGCCGATGACATCGTAATAAAAAAACGATGACTCCGTGATAAAAAGTCGTGGCCTTGTTTGCTCCAACGCCTCAGTAATTTTCGTTGGCTGCCAGATAGACTTGCCAGACGTGTTCTCGAATTGAGGCAGCAGGCTGTTGAATTGTCGTTAACACATCACGCCCGTCAGAAGAAAATTCGCGAACGGACTCAAAGCCAGTTGAATGATTTTTGGGTCACGACGGGTGGCCTGGCATCGCTTAGCCACGTCTACCAAGCTCCACCAACCTAACCTGTTCCCCATCGATTCAGCATTGCTGGGCTCGCGTGGCCAAATGATCCGTGCTGGATTAGTCGCAATATGTTGGTTTGATACAACAAAATTACCATACAAAATCTACACGGAGATGCCCCTCGGAAATCAACCGCGGCCCCATGAATGCGATCGGTTTAATCGGCAGCGGATCCATAACTGGAGTTTTTTAAGGTTTCGAGATGTATTATTAATTTCTGGCGGTATTCATCGTCATTCGTGGCTCTTACGACAAGTTCCAGCAGGGCAGGGGTAGAGCTGATTGTTTGGGCGGGTTGCAGTAAAGAGGAATCAGATTTCAAATTGGGTGCGCAGACTAGGTTAGTCCATCATTAATTCGCGGATGATATCGTAATGAAAAGTTGTGTACTTGCTTACTCCGGTGGCCTCGATACCTCGGTAATTCTCGGTTGGCTCCAAGATCAGGGCTATGAAGTCCATGCCGTTTACGTGGACCTGGGACAGCCGTGCGAAGATCGTGAAGAAATCATGCAAAAGGCTCGCAATGGCGGTGCAGTTTCATCGAGATTGATCGACGCCCGTGAAGAAATGTGTCGGGATTTCGCATTCCCCGTGCTCGCATGGCAAGCCAAGTATGAACAAATCTATCTGCTTGGAACATCAATCGCCCGGCCACTGATCAGTAAAATCTGTCTCCAAGTCGCTCGCGAAGTAGGCGCAACTGCCTACGCCCACGGAGCTACTGGCAAAGGAAATGACCAATGCCGATTCCAACTAGCAGCCGAAGCACTGGATCCCAATGTGCAAATGATTGCTCCATGGCGAATTAAGGAGTTCCGCGATGCTTTCCCGGGCCGCACCGAGCTGATTGCCTATTGCGAGAGCAAAAACATTCCGGTCAAAGCTTCGACCGCGAAACCTTACAGCAGCGATGAAAACGTGCTGCACATCAGTTACGAAGCTGGCCAACTCGAAGAATTGGATGTCAACGGAGTTGAAATGGTCGACTTTGGAATGGGTGTCAGCCCTGAAGAAGCACCTGATGTGGCAGAATCTGTCACCATTGGATTCGCCTCAGGAACTCCTGTCTCTCTGAATGGCCAACAACTAACAGCCCTCGAAATGGTTGAACAGCTCAACCAGATTGCTGGCCGCAACGGTGTTGGGCGAATTGACATGGTCGAGAATCGCTTTGTGGGGATGAAAAGTCGAGGTGTTTATGAGTCCCCCGGTATGACCGTGCTCTACGACGCACTGATGTATGTTGAACAACTGACGATGGATCGCGATTTGATGCACCTCAGAGATAGACTCGCTCCCGAAGTTGCCGAAATGGTTTACTACGGATTTTGGTACACTCCAAAGATGGATGCCTTGCTGTCTTTCATTCAGGAGGCCCAAAAGCCCGCGACGGGCGAAGTCACATTAAAACTTTACAAAGGCAACATCAGCGTCGACTCTCGAAGCAGCCCCAACAGCCTGTATGATGCCGAAATTGCCACGATGGAAGGTGGTGGTTCCTACAACCAGGATGACGCTGAAGGATTCCTTCGGATCCAAGGACTGCCAAGCCGAGTGCAGGGCACTGTTCGGCCGAGACAGTACTAACGACTGCGTTGTGTCACACATGACACAGAGTCAAAAAGTATTAGGACGACGATGCCACCATCAGGCATCGCAGCCAATCATCGACGATGCTCAGTCGAGCACATCATCCGCCAAACGTTCACCACCATTTGTGGTGATCAAGGCACCGAGCACAAGCGGATCAATGCCTTCTGAGATAAAGTGTCCTTTTTCATCAACGGTCGCAACAGCGAAACCACCATCAAGGACACCACCGAGTTCACCGTAGCCTTTTGTCTGCAAACCCTGTGTTTGCACATCGATTGGCTCAGTCCAATGACTCGTTGCCTCGCTTAGGCGTCTAGCCTCTACCAATAGCAAGGTCTGCCCTGCATCATCTGTTACATCGTCAGGCGACAATGGGCCAGATTCTGGAAAGAGAGTGCCTGGCCCTTTGATTAAAAAATAGTCTGAATGCTGGCTTGAACGAAAACTTTGCACCTTCTGATTTTGGAATACTGCGGGCATTCCCGAAGTGACCTCCAAGTTGCGATCTGAACCCCACGCCTCATCAAAGTCGTACCGACTGTACAGAGCATTCTCATTGAGATACGGCAATATCAAAACACGCCACGAGTGCTTATTAGCCCCCACTGCTAGTACAGGCGGTGGATAGGTTCCATGGTCACTCGCGTAGGCATTCAGAGCAGCAGCAATGATTCGTAAATTTGAGATCGAATCAGAACGCCCGCGATTGGCTGTCATGCGTTGCACTGTCTGCCCGCCAGCTCGAATCAACAGGAAACTAAGGCACGCAAGGATCAGCACGACAAATCCGATACCGATGAACATCGGTATCGAAAATCTTCCCTTAGGTTTCGGTGTCTGCTGCTCTGACACTCCAAATTCAGGAATTTGGATTGCTTTACCACAGGTCACGCATGTGCCTTCGTGACCGCTATAACAATCATCCACCTGTGTCGATGTATGACAGTTTGGACAAGTGAATAGAAAAGGCATTATCAGTACCGAATCAGTTACAGAAACAGGACATTGAAAATTATTTTTTTGACGACGGTGGATGGATCCACCAACGTCATACTGAAACCACTTGAGACAAGCCCCGCGGTTCCCTGAGTTTAACAAGTCGGACAGAGCTTGCCGTAACCCATCACCATAGATCTGCTGATCATTTCACCCACCATTCATACTCCGAGCTACAACATGCGAGTCGTCCTGCAAAGAGTCACCTCTGCGAAAGTCACTGTCGAACAAAACACCGTTGGCCAAATCGATCATGGCCTGCTAATTCTTATCGGAATTGCCCATGGCGACACCACCGAACAGGCTGACTGGCTCGCAAACAAGACCGCTGAGCTAAGAATCTTCGAAGACGAAAACGCCAAAATGAATCTCTCCCTGACTGACACTGGTGGATCAGCGCTCGTTGTAAGCCAGTTCACACTGCTGGCTGAATGCCGCAAAGGACGACGCCCAGCATTCACAGATGCAGCAGCACCCGTAATTGCGGACCAACTCTACGAGTATTACGCCAATACGCTCCGCGAGAAGGGAATCAGGGTAGAGCAGGGCACTTTCGGTGCGGACATGAAGGTTTCGTTGACCAACAATGGACCAGTCACCATCGTGATTGATCGAGAGCCGTGAGCTCAAAAGCGAAAACCTGCCAACGATTGCGTCGTTAACAATTTAAAATCCTAACGCCAAGGCATCCACTTCTCAAAGTCAATGCCTTGCCTTGGTTGCGCAATGTACGTCTGCTCCTGACGCGCGCGATGGCGGATACGATCCACGACGCCACGGTCACCCCATGCCAGCCAGATCAGGATAAAAAGCTTGCCGTAAACAGAAATGTTGCCGAGCTTACTCTTGCTGAAAAACTTCAGCGCAGTGCCAAATGATTTCTTCAACCGGAAACCATGACTCATGTCGATGCTCCAGATCTCATCCATACACAAGTGCACGGTAAAACCAAGCACCACAGCCAAGCTTTTATAAATCCGAACCGCTTCACTTTGACATGGCATTAACAAATATGCCAGCAGACCCGCGGATGCCGCCGCGGGAATACTGTGCCACATTCCGCGATGCACTGTGTAACGTTTAAAAAAATCGATGGCGACAAATCTTATGCCCAGATAAAGCAACATTGCAGCCAACGCCATCGCTTCATGCGAAAACCCCATGTCCTTGAATCGCTCAATCATCAAGATGGGAACAATCGCAGCAATGAACATGCTTGTCTCTCGCAACGGGACTCCAGAATCACTGTCCAAGTCCGGCAACATCCCACTAACAGAACACAACCCACCAGCAAGCATGCCGTTCTCAATCGACATGGACTGCGTAGCAATACCCCAGCATCCGTACCCAATGCCGACCAAAGTGCTTCCGGTAATGTGTGCCTTGAAGCCAGCCAAGAAAATTTCACCGCAAGAGGAATATGGATACCAAGTGAACTCAATGCAAAAGCGACACAGCTTTTGCACGAACTTGATTCTTGTTCATATGAAAAACTCTCACTTCACGCCAAGCCGAATTGGCACCAAATTGACTCGATTGATCTTCGACTGATGTCCCACTATCGCTATAGTCCGATTGTCGGTGGACTGCGACGCTAATGCTTGCATTAATAACACCCTTCCCTAAATTTCCTGCCCTTTCTCTGCACGGATGCGATTGATGGAGACTTATGACCTGTCTCTTATACACATCTGACGCTGCCGACGACTCCTTACGTGTAG
>CAJXTM010000047.1 GCA_913061385.1 uncultured Rhodopirellula sp.
CGAGATCAGCCTCGGTCTCGTGGGCTCGGAGATGTGTATAAGAGACAGTACTTGGACTTTGTGGGAATTAATCGCCTCTGGAAATACCTCTTTACCAAAATCCTGATGATCATTGCTGTTGAGCAGGTCCACCATCGTTGACTTATTAAAGATGTAGAGGCCCATGCTGGCTAGGCAATCGCGTCCACGACTGGGAATCCCATGTGCATCTATCCAACTGGGTTCCATCCGAACGCTCTGGATTTCTTCCTCGGTCTGGGGCTTTTCAACGAACCCTCGAACCCGACCACTATCGTCGACTTGCATGATTCCAAGTGCTGAAGCATCTTTCCGCGTCACAGGGATTCCAGCGATTGTTGCATCCGCTCCGGACTCGATGTGCGTCCGCATCATTTCCCGAAAATCCATACGATAAAGTTGGTCACCCGAGAGGATCAGGACATGCTCAATCCAGTCTTCTTCGAGATGCACCAAGTTCTTTCGCACCGCATCTGCTGTCCCTTGATACCAGTCGGTTCCTTGATTGACCGTCTGCTGGGCGGCGAGCAACTCGACAAAACCGCCATTGAAATGATCAAAGGTGTAAGTTTGTCGCAGATGGCGATGCAGACTTTCAGACAGGAATTGGGTCAGGACGTATGCCCGATTCAAACCACTATTAATGCAGTTACTGATCGGAATATCGATCAGCCTATATTTAGCAGCGAGCGGAACAGCCGGCTTGGCCCGAATTTTTGTAAGCGGAAAGAGACGTGTTCCGCGGCCACCACCGAGGATCAATGCGATGGTTTTTGAGAGGTCCATAGAGAAGAGACTCTGCAAGAAATACTTCGAAGTTTGTCTTAGCTACAGTTTTTAACCGGCATCGAGAAAATTCGATAGGCTCCGTTTTCAATCTTCACCAGTACTTCTCAAAACGAATTGTTCCCGGACCTGCCGAGTCACTCTCGTCGCTAAAGCCGGCAGCCCTCAGTAAAGGCAACATTCCAGGGGAAGACGGTGGATCCGCACCAGGTGGCACATAGCCGATCATGGCTGGGTTTCCGCACAGGAACACATGGGTATTCTCTGCGGACAGCGGATCACCGGCAGCTTCCGCGAGCTGGCCAGATGTGAAAAGTTGCTGCAAATACTGCTTACCCACAAAATTGGGATGAGCCTGGTCGAGGTTTTCGGGGTCCCTGGTCGTGAATGGCAGATAGCGGTACTGCGGATACTGCCGCATCAACTCAGCATGCTCGACCGCATAAGCAAGGTCGATGCGATGCCTGACACTGGTCACATTGACAATTTGACCTTGATGCCCAGCCGCAAGAAGTTTGGCTGTCATTGCGTTGTGAGGAGCTTCACCCGTTCCTGTTCCCAACATCAAGACCGTATCCTTGTTCCCTACCTCCTGCAGGGTGTAATGCCCAGTAATTTTCTTCTGGACTTCGATTCGGTCACCAACAGCAAAATCAAACAGACGTGGTGTTAACACGGGCGGCTTGTTTTCGGGTGAACTCGCGGCTCGAACGAGCGTGATATAAAACTCAAAATGATCAAGCGAATCGACCGGAGCCACACGGCCATCGGTGTCCAGCAGGGGGCAGGAAATGGAGTATGCCCGCCGTGTGAGCCTGCGGAGCTTCTTCTCAGGAACTTGCTCCGGCTGAGTACCAGAGAGTCTCCGCTCCCAGTTTCCGATGCCCAGAGCAACGTACTGCCCGGGCTCAAATGCCGGGATGGGGTTGTCGGGACGGATCCTGAACCGAGCCAAGTCACTATTGGCATCAATTCGCTCAATGATCGTCGCGTTATAGAATTTTTCCCGAAGCTCAGTTGCCTCGGCGGCTTCCAAGGGTGCCGAACCGATCATGTCACTCAATGTGGCTCTCCGCAGGATTGATCGTTGAATCCGTTACGTCCCAAGCGTAACAAACGGCTCTAAACCTCAAAACTCCGCAAAATATGCTCCGTTTTCGGGGCCGCATTTGAAACGCATTGTCAATATAATGGATTCCGAAGTCCCCATGCAGATCAACCGTGATCAACTCTATCCGACCGCCAAGATGGGCGTTCCTGACGATTTTTAAGGCTCAAATAGCGATGGATACATCGAAAGTCTACAAACTCACCACATTCTCTCAGCACCTGCTTCGACGCACCGCTGCAAAAACATTGCACGTCGGGACCGTCGCGGTCCTCTCTGTGATCGGAATAGTGACCGCTCAAGCGGAACAGTGGACTGACCTGAATGGCACTCGCACAGTCGAGGCCCGAATGGTCGGATTATGGGGTGACTCCGTGATCCTTGAGCTGACGGGTGGCAAACGTGTTGCTGTAAAACTAGAGGATCTACGTAGTGAAAGCCGTATCCAAGCTCAAAAACTCGCACGCCAACTTGAGGTGTCTCGAGCGAGCCGCGTCTCGGAATTACAAGGAAATGCTGCAGCGGCTTCCGCAGCAGCACCCGAACCATTGCCCAAACCATCCGCTGCACCTGCCTACCAACCTCCTCAGGCCAATGTGGGTGTCGCAGAGTTCATTGACCAGATTGATGCTGCGATCACCGATGGGCATCTGGTAGCTGTTTATGACGCGCTGCCGCCAACCTATCGAAAAGATGTTGATGACATGGTTAAGCTGACAGCATCCCAATTGAATCAGAATTCATGGCAGGGTTTGGTGGGAACTGCCCAGCGAATCGGTGAAGTCATTGTCACACACCAAACGTGGTTCCTCTCAAGCCCTCGTATCCAAGCTTTGCGACCAAAGGACCTCGATGCAGTCGAGACGCAGGTTCTATCGCTGGCTGATTTAATGCGGGTCGGACTTTCACCCGAAGCTACAAGTTTAAATCAGCTTCAAACCATTAGTTTTGGTCAATGGCTGTCCGAGCGAGATCGGGTGATTGCCCCCTATCTGGCACAGCTGGTTGACCAAAGTGGAGTCAACATCAGCCGACAAGTGACGGTGAAATCAGAGAAGGATGGAGTAGCAGTTATCAGTGTGGAACAAGATGGTGCTGCTCGTGACATCCAGCTCATTTCCGTTGATGGCTACTGGGTTCCAAAAACGATTGCCGATGAGTGGGCTGCAAACATTGATTCACTCAAAGGCGACATCACTGGCACGACTGGAATGATTGATTCACTGGGTTTAGTCATAGGTGCTTTTAATCCAGCTCTGAACCCAATGGCCAATTCACAATCCGCCGCTCAATTCCACGCGGCAATGGACAGTTTATTTTCCCCAACGATTCAAACGGCCATGATCACGCTTGCCACCGCCCTCGGCAAAACTCCCGTCGTTGCCTCCAACCAGAACAACGGACGTGGCAACGGCGGCTTCGACGCATTTGGGGAAGATTATGGAGATGAAATGGGAGACGACATGGGAGATGACATGTCAGGTGGATACGGCGGTAGCGGCTCGCCTGCTTTCCCCGGAGCACCTGGGGGAGCGGGGTATGGAGGTGGCAATGGCCGCCCCCCATCACCCGGAGCACCAGGTGGGCCCGGAGCGGGTGGTAGTAATAGCCGACCACCATCCCCCGGAGCGCCAGGTGGACCCGGGGGTAACAATGGCCGACCCCCATCACCCGGAGCGCCAGGTTGACCTGGATCTGGTTGATCCAAACCAAGTGTGAGAGCTGAAAAGCACTAGTGGAATTGCCAGGAAAGCAAACGGCTTTCCATTACTGCGTTCTGCTAATCCATCCAACCGCATTTTCGATTCTGCCAGACGCGGCAGGAATCGCTTGCCGACAATACACCCATTGAATTGTTTTTCTACGGACTTGATGGGGTCAAGTAACTGCCTCTGAATCACATAATGGCCTTTCAGTAAACACGGAACTCTAATCGTTTGAACGATACAAAACCCCGACGAGTGGCCATCATTGGCGGAGGCCTCTCTGGACTTTCTACTGCTGCCAAACTGCATCGTTTGGACAGCTCAATTGAGATGGTCCTGTTTGAAAGTGGGCACCGCGTAGGAGGTGTTATTCACAGTGAACAGGTCGGTGAATTCCTGATCGATCATGGTGCCGACATGTTTTCAACCAAACCATCGGCAGCACTTGATTTCTGTCGCGAACTGGGTCTGGAAGACCAACTGATCGAACCCAAACCAACACGGCGAGGAGCCCGCATCGTTCGGAACGGTCGCCTGCTTCCCATTCCCGAAGGCTTCGTGCTGATGCGGGCGACGCAGTTATGGCCCATGCTCGTTACTCCGTTGCTGAGTCTTAAAGGCAAGCTACGCTTCTTACTTGAACGTTGGATCGCACCGGCTAAAAGTGAGCAAGACGAGTCTGTTTCGAGCTTCGTTCAAAGAAGAATGGGGCAGGAAGTTCTTGATCGGATCGTGGCCCCACTGTCGGCAGGAATCTACACGGCAGATGTCACCAAATTGAGTATGCAAACAACCATGCAAGCCATCGCCAGCATGGAAACAAAATATGGCTCACTTGCCAGAGCGACGGCGGTCCGACGACGCAAAGGTGAAGATTCAGTCGAACGCGGTAGCACAGGTGCGAGATACGGTCAATTCCGCGCATTTCAGGGTGGCATGATCGAACTCATCGATGGCATCGCTCAGTCATTACCAGAGCAGGCAATCAAACTGAATGGTCGAGTGGAATCGATTCGCCCCATGGGTGATCATTGGATCTTAACTGAATCAGGAACAAACCATGAGTTTGATCACATAGTGCTTGCCGTTCCCCCGAAGGCGGCGTTACACCTTTTGCAAAATGTTGCACCGAAAGCATCGGCTGAGTTGGGCCTGATTGAATCCGCATCAACCGCGATCGTGGTTTTGGCGGTATCAGCCGAGGATATTCAGCGGCCGGTCGAAACATTTGGATTTGTCGTTCCTCTGTCTGAGAAACGCAGGATTTTGGCGGGGAGTTTCGCGAGCCATAAATTCAGCGGCCGCTCGCCGGACGATCATGTTCTAATCCGTGTCTTCATTGGCGGTGCGATGCAAGCAGATTTGCTAGACAAACCTGATGAAGAACTCATCAAGATCGCCCGTGAAGAACTAAGTGACCTGATTGGACTGACTGGTGATCCGGTCGTCACCCGCGTCGTACGTTGGGATGATGCCATGCCGCAATATCACGTCGGTCACGGCGATCGTGTCCGCATCATCGACGAAGAGATTGCCAAGATCCCGGGTCTCTCGTTCATCAGCAACGCTTTGCACGGCGTCGGAATTGCCCCGGTGATCAAGCAGGCCGACCAAGTCGCTCTCGAAATCGTTTCGTCCCTGAACGAATCAGGCGGCTCGTCGAACGGCGAGAGTATTGGGTAAGAACTCCGACTTCAGACTGAGCGAACGATCACTGAGTGGGAACCGGATCTTTTCCATCGCGTTTCTCATCGCCACAGCATCCCGAAATCGTTTGTTAGGACTGGGATCAATCGCCTTGCGAATTAGTGAAACAAGGTCACTGGAAAGCCCACGACGGAGCTTATTGAATGACGGCAGTGACTCGAACGGGTACTCAGGAACCTCCCCAGCCAGAGCACGATAGATCACTAGCCCCAACGAAAACACATCGCTTCGATAGGAAGGGTGCCCCATGGCCTGCTCAGGAGCCATGTAACCGAGTGTCCCAGAAGCTGACACATCGTGGGCCCCCCGCTCAATTCTGGCCAAACCGAAATCGGTTAGTTGGATCGATTGTTCCGGAAAGAGCACGAAATTCTCAGGTTTGATATCCCGATGCAGAACTTTGTTTTCATGGGCGTACGCCACCGCACTCGTCATTTGCACAACGTAATCGATCGCAGTGGCCCGTGAGATGCGACGACTCAAACGGTCGGCCAAGGTTTCTTCACCCATCGGGAAAACGATGACAAAGTGGCCATCGATGAAGCGAGCATCTTTCAGCGGCAGCACGCAAGGATGGTCAAGCCTAGCCATGATACGGACTTCACGCTGCATGTCTTCCATCGATTGCGAATTGGTGATGTAGCGCTCGTCTGGTATTTTAAGAGCTACCTTGCGATCTTCGATCAGATCGTGAGCAGCAAAAACTGTCGCAAAACCACCCTCTCCGAGGCGTCGCAACAGCTTGTATTTGTCCAGACGTCGACCAACACGAAGGGCGACCGTTTCTTCACCTTCGGCACAGAAGATCTTCAGGGAGGGGGGCACAAGCATCTCATCTGTCGCGTTACGAATCAAACCATCAGCTTTTGAGAAACATGCAGGTGATTAGGATCACTTGGCCCGGGTAAAAGAAACCATCTTTCCCGAGCAACATTCTTCCCGCTGATAGTTGGGTTAGATCGTCACACTCATAGCGGTCAGCACAGTTTTTCCGACCGCACACAGACTTACCATTTGCAAACGAAGTTCGCCAAACGGCAAAGCCGTTACAGTTTAACGTGCAGTGCCCTCAGTCAGACCGCTTTTCGAAGCCTCTTTGTAAGCACTGAACCTATTCACCGGTCGAACGAATGCGGCGAAACAACAACAAACGCATATCGGCAACCTCATCCCCCGCAACCTCGCTCGCGCGCAACGTCAGAGTCGCTTTACCGGGCTGAAGCTGGACGACACCAAGGGTCATCGGCCGCCAATCACGCACATAACCCTCCACACGCTCAAAACGATCTTCGTCGGCTCCAAGCAAAGGAACCTCGTTCGCAACTTCAATCATTTTTTCAATTTTTTGATCACCGACTGAAAGCTCAATTTTCGATCCGACATCAGCTTGCTTGCAGGCATAATACATCTGCACCTCGAAATCTCCACTGCCAAGCACTTCAACATCCCATGAGATCGAATCCTCGGGATTTTTCCAGTTCGTCATGAAGGTGCAGTTTGGAAAGCGATTGCTGCGTCGAACGCCCCCATGAGCCTTCGCATCGCGGGAAGGCAACTGCGTAAATTCTGCATCTGGATGAGCCAGCGTGATTGGCCGCATGGCAGGCTCCCTGCTGGATTTCAACGAGACTTGCCCCAACCAACCGTCCAACTCCCTCTTGAGTCTTTTCAGCACCTTTGGCTTCTTTGCAGTCAAATCACTTTTCTCGCGTGGATCGTTGATGATGTCGTAGAGTCCCCCCGCCAATTGAAGACGATATCGGTCATCTCGAACGGTCGCTTTTTTATTCCATGCACTGAACATCAGACGGGATTTCCAGTCATCCCCAGCACTGGTCAGTAACGGCCTGATCGATTTGCCATCAAGGGGTTTGGGTGCATCAAATTCGAGTCCAGCAAAGTCTGCGAGCGTAGGCAACAAATCAATTGCTCCTGCGATCTGATTGACCTTGGTGCCAGGTTTTATTCGTCGTGGGTATCGAAAAATGCAAGGTGAACGCAAACCGCCTTCGTTAGTCGAACCTTTTCGGCCACGCATCCCTGCATTGAAGCGTGCACCATTGGGTCCATTATCCGAAAAATAAATCACGATCGTGTCATCACCGATGCCAATCGTGTCAAGGTGCTGAATCAACCGTCCCACGTTTGCGTCGATATTTTCACACATCGCCAAAGCAGCACGAGTGTGTGTCAGATTTTCCTTCTTTGAATTCGTTGGTTCAGGATCGGGCACAATTTCCTTTTTCGCAAATTTTTCCCAATACTTATCTGGCACCTGCATGGGTGAATGCGGAGTATTTAACGCAAGGTAGACAAAGAACGGTTGATCACGATGTGAATCAATAAAATTGATCGTTCGATTGGTCAAGTCATCGACAATGAAACCATCACCTTTCACAAGACGACCATTATGTTCCAGCATGGGCGAGAAGTAGTTACCCCAGTGCCCGCTGCAAAAACCGTAATAGTCATCAAACCCTCGGGCATTGGGATGGTACGGGTACTGCATGCCACTGTGCCACTTTCCATAACATCCCGTCGCATATCCACCCTCCCGGAAAACCTCAGCAATTGTCTGCTCATCAGAATTAAATCGCTCTCCACCTGCGGAGGTGCTGTAAACCCCGGAACGATTGTGGTATCTGCCTGTCAAAAACTCGGCTCTCGTGGGTGAACAAACAGCACAAACATAAAACCGATCGATCTCTGCACCAGCGCGAGCCATTGCGTCAATATTGGGCGTGGAAAGATTTGGATTTCCATGCAGGCTCAGGTCACCCCACCCTTGATCATCAGTCAAAATCACAACCACATTGGGTTGCTTAAGTCCGTCATCCGCCGCGCATGAATCAGATTGAAGCAGCATGCCTGCAAAAACCAAAAACAGACAAGCGGCGAAATTTTTTCCGACAGAGATCAGCGACATAATCATTCCTTTCTCGTTAACACCCAGTTTTCAATCATCAGCCTAATTTGGGAGAATCAATCAGGCAACGCACATGAATCCCCGAAAGCATCTGGCCCAAACTAATCTACTGCACAACTTGCCTCTATACTGACAGTCATGGAAACGTCACCAAACGACAAGAATAGCGAGTCTGTCATTCCAGAAGACTCTGGAAAAGCGCAGTCTGATTCCCCGCAAGGCCTGCCTGAGGATCATCAGGATGTGCTTGAAACGGCCATGGCTGAATACCTCGATAAGATTGATTCTGGAAACACACCTGATCCCGCGGCTTATCTTGAGGCGTATCCACAGCACGCGGATGAACTTTCTACATTTTTCCGCAATCACCACTGGCTGGGTGCAACCTCGACCCCGGATACTCCCTCTCTGCTAGGCGCAAAAATTGGGCCCTATCAGATCGAAAGGGAGATCGCTCGAGGCGGGATGGGGATTGTCTATCAGGCTCATCAAGAAAGCCTCGGTCGAAGGGTTGCGTTAAAATTGATCAGTGGCGGCGTGCTTGCAGGCAAAGAAGAACGCAGCCGGTTCCGTTTGGAGGCGGAAGCCGCCGCCCGACTTGATCACCCCGGCATCATTTCAATTTATGACATCGGATCGTGGCGAGGCTATGAATATTTTTCGATGGCGTTCATCGATGGCCCCACTTTGCAACGGCACGTAGATGCACGTGATTTAAGTTACATCGAAATAGCAAATCTGTCGCAGTGCATTGCTGATGCTGTTCACTATGCGCACCGTGCGGGTGTTGTGCACCGTGACCTGAAGCCAGACAACATTCTGATCAATACCGAAGGCTATCCATTAGTCGCTGACTTCGGATTGGCAAAGACACATCGGGGGGGCACTATCCTTACCCAGACTGGCCAAGTGCTGGGCACCCCGAATTACATGAGCCCCGAACAGGCTAACGGGGGAAGTGATTCAGATGCTTCCTCTGACATCTACTCACTCGGTGCCATTCTGTATGCAATGCTAACGGGGCAACCACCACATGAAGGGGCCTCGGCAGCGCAAATCCTGCGTAGCCTGGCGGAAGAAGAACCTCTGCCACCACGACAGATACGAAAAGACATACCTCCGGATCTTGAGAACATCTGCCTGAGAGCGATGCGGACTGAACCTTGTGCCCGTTACGACACGGCTGAGGATATGGCACTCGATCTTGAGCGATTTCTCTCTGGCGAACCAACGCAGGCTGGCAGTAGCAGCCTGCTGGACCGTGTAGCACGAGAATTTCGGCGAGACCAACACCAAACATATTTCAAGAACTGGGATCGGGCGTTAGAGAATATTGGCTTCATTGTTTTTGTGGCCCATCTGCTAATGTTTGGAATGCAGTTTTCGTTTGAAGAACCCTCTAATTGGCTTGCATATTGGCCAGCACGAGCTCTGATGATGCTCGCGATTTTCATCGTCATTTATCGAGCTCGTGAGGGGGCCATGCTGCCCAGCAGCATGGCTGAACGCCCAGTCTGGTCAATCTGGATCGCATACCTCGTGACGCTCGCTGTGCTCAATTTGATCCCACTCATCAGTGAGGGGCGACAGGAGAACGTGTTTCAGACCGCAGCGGCACTCAGTGGCTTTGCGTTCATCGCCATGTCAGGGCACATTTGGGGTGGCGCGGCCTTCTTAGGACTGGGTTTTCTGTCAGTTGCGGTGGCCTGCGCATTCTTTCAAACCATATCGCCATTAATGCTGGGTAGCATGTGGCTGATCAGCATGCTAACTCTTGCTCGCCACTACCGCATTACAGCCGAAAACTAGAATCCCGCTTGCTCCGTACCAACAGCAAGACCATTCAAACTTCGGCGGTAAATGTGGCACAGACACGCTTCCTCCGGATTTCAAATGCTTGCTGGGTGAAACCTTGGCAAATCATGCGTACAATACAGACTTTCTTCCCTTCATCACTCCAGCCTCCAAGGTAGCCGCCGCGATGCGTGACCCCCATTCTATTAACCGACGTATTTTTCTTGAATCCACCGCCGCAGCCGCAATCGCTACCGGTTCAGTACTTACTTCCGGCTTACAAGTTACCGCAGCGGATACCGCAACGAGTGCTGAGTCAGTCGTAGGTACGCTCTACTCAACACTGAGCGACAAACAAAAAACCTCGGTCTGTTTTGACTGGAATCACCAAGACGAAAAACGGGGTTTGTTGAGAAGTTTCGTAGCCAACAACTGGAACATCACAAAACCTGAAATCAATGACGATTTCTACACCGATGAACAACGTGAGCTGATCACCAAAGTATTCGAGTCAATTGTCCATCCAGCGTGGCACGAACGTTACTACCAGCAACTTGAAGACGATGCGGGTGGATTCGGAAATGAGCAGTCGATCGCGATTTTTGGCAAGCCAGGTGAGGGCAAATTCGAACTGGTCCTCACGGGTCGGCACATGACACTGAGGTGTGATGGCAACTCGGCAGATCACGTGGCTTTTGGTGGACCCATTTTTTACGGGCATGCTCCCGAGTTCACCGAAAATCCAAAACATACCGACAACGTCTTTTGGAGTCAGGCTGTCGAAGCCAACAAACTCTACACGATGCTCGGTGGTAAGCAACAAAAGCAGGCTCAAGTCGCCAAAACACCTAGGGAACAGGCGGTTGCATTCCGAGGTGCAAAAGGTGGAATGACAGGACTGCCGGTCACTGACATGAGCTCTGACCAAAAAGAACATCTGCAAAAGGTTCTTGGCACGCTTACCGAAATGTACCGCACCAGCGACCAGCAGGAGGCAATGCAATGCCTTGCCAAACAAGGTGGCCTTGATGCGTGCACACTCTCGTTCTACACCGACAACGATCTTGGCAAAGATGGAGTATGGGACCTGTCTCTTATACACATCTCCGAGCCCACGAGACCGAGGCTGATC
>CAJXTM010000048.1 GCA_913061385.1 uncultured Rhodopirellula sp.
ACGAGATCAGCCTCGGTCTCGTGGGCTCGGAGATGTGTATAAGAGACAGCATGTCCGCAGTACCAGAAGGTGGAATTGACCCAGGATGCGGGTGAGTCTGATGAGGCATTCGAAGATCGAAAGCTTGAGTCGTATGATGAAGCCTTCGTCGGTCCGCATGCGATCTCGCAGGCGATGCTGTTTAACAACCACCCCACAGGCAAAGCGCTCGCTTCAGAGCGAATGGACGCCATGATGGGGCCGGGTGGAATTCAAGCTTGTGGAAACGCCCAGAACTGCGTTGCCGTGTGTCCTAAGGAAATACCGCTCACGACCTCGATCGCTCGTGCTGGGCGTGCTGCGACCGTCCACATGGTGAAGAAATGGTTTGAGAAGTAAAACGGCTTTCTACGAGGTCGAAAGACGCGGCGCCCCCCAATAGCGGGTGGCTCGGCAGTGTTAGGTTCGTGGCAGCATTAGGCTTCGGCTATCTTCAGGCCGCCTCGCCGGAATGCAGCTGCCAAGAAGCCAGCTAAGGTCGTGAATCCGGTGGAGTGGGTTCCGACTCAAGCTGGAGACGTTTGGTCTGACGGCGTGAGCCTTCAGTCTTGGTGGTGAGGACGGCAGTTGCGTTAGGTAACCGAGTTGAGTGTCTGAGCCCCGTGGATCATCAATTTCTTATGATCTCTCACCACTCGCATGAACTCGTCCTCGTGGACGGGCTTTCCAATCAGGTCATGAACCTTCAATTCACTGCATCTTTCTAGAAGTTTTGGGTCATTTGACGCAGTCAGAACTACAGTTGTTGGCCGGTTGCGGGGGTCCCACTCGGACAATGCTTCTAGCACATCCAAGCCACAACCGTCGGGTAGCATCATATCGAGCAATAGCAGGTCAGGTTTGGGGGCTCTCGCAAAGATTCCCTCGCGATTGAGAAAGCGGATCGCTTCATTCACGGTCCTGACAAGCGTCAGGCGGTGGTAAACCTGGCTGCGTCGTACCGCAAATATGGTGACACGAGCATCTGTCAGTCCATCCTCGACCAACAGGATCTCCATGGGTTTTGTTTTGGAGTCTCCGATCATTCAATCAACTCTTCACTCGTAGCAGTTCATAACTTTTAACCAGAACTCTCATTCTTCATCCCAGTGGGGAATCGTCAGTAACACGACTCACTAGCGTAAATCAAATGACTGACCGATCAACTCATTTTCGGCTTGTTCATGGTTGCGGAGTCGTAGACTGAATTGACATGTCTCATTCATCAAGCGACGCAATTGTTTAGTTTCAACGCCACGGTATTGTAATTCTTCTGCTGCTTCCGCGAGTTCGGTGACAGCACCATAGAGTATCTTGTGTTCTGCTTTTGTACTCTCCGCGGTGTCACTATAATTCTGCGATTGGGATTCGCCCACTTCCACGTACCCGTAGGATTCTTCTAATTCGAATTGCAATGACAATTCCATACGCAGCGTGTTGAGTACTTTGGTTAACTGTCGCGAGACTTGTAAGTTGTTCTCTTCGCTGATGCAGACTTGATGCAGTTGTTGCATTGCATTTATCAGACTGGGATTACCATCCTTGATCTCTTGCATGAATGCAGAGTTTACAACCAGTATCTTGGTCGACGTCTTGGTCGACGTTTTGGTCGACGTTTTGGTCGACGTTTTGGTCGAGGTTGCTGTGGTGACCATCGTCCTTGCCTCCAGAGTGTTGCGAATAGCGAGGCTTCTCCTGCAACGGTTAGGGTAGCGGTAGCTTGATGTGCAAGTCAAGCAAACCCAACGTGAACCGAGTGAATACACATGTTATCCACAGGCTTCATGATCTCATGCAGTTGATACAGAGGGTCATTAACGTCGAAAAAAACCATACTTAGCGATGCATCGCAGAGCGCTGAGCCCATCTTTCCAGCCAATCTTTTTTCCCTCGTCGTACCAACGGTGACGATAACGAATAGGGCGTTCAGTGAAGGTCAGACCCTTTCGGACCCAGCGTGCTGTCAATTCAATTTCGATCCCGAATCGGGGTTCGCGAAGTTGTTCGGCGATTGCTTCGAAATTTTCCCGAGTCGACATTTTGTAACAGGTTTCAACATCGCTTAGTTGAATCCCAATCCCAATGCTTGCTAGCAGACTGATGCCATGATTGACTGTTTGGTGCCACCAAGGCGAAAGTTGGCGATCGCAATGTCCGTATCGAGTGCCATATGCCACGTCTGCTTCACCAGCAATGATGGGTTGCAGGAGAAAACGGAAATCACTGGGATCATATTCTTGATCGGCGTCTTGAATCACAATGATTTGGCCAGTTGCCATACCGATGCCTGTTCGGATTGCTGCTCCCTTCCCGCGATTGGAAGGATGGTGGCATATCTTCACACTGTCAGCCGACATGAGCTCATCTAGTGCTTCGGTGGTTCCATCCGTACTGCCATCATTTACCATGATGATTTCCATGGGGATTCCTGTCTGGCGGAGCCGATCAACGACCCCGCTTACAGTCCCGTTTTCGTTGTATACGGGGACAATCACGGACAGGATGAAGTCATCAGGCAGTCGGAAAATTGCTAGTTGTCGGCAAACAGATTTTCCTAACAAAGATTCCATTTCATCGACGTAGTCATTCGACCACAAACGTCGCGGATCATCTGCTGCGGAGGTGTCGTTGCGAGATGTCTCGTCGGTCAAAGTGGTGCCGCTAGAAGCAGGGGAACAATGGAACGCAGCAGGACGCGAAGTCAATGTCAACTAGAGCGCATCGGTTCGTTGCTGATTAAAAAACTCTTCCAAAAACTTTACACGATGTCATCCAGTTTTTCATTGCCTTTCGGAGGCGACATCAAACAAAAACTATTTCCTTGTGTACTTTGTTGTTGACAACGCGTTCCACCAACGCCAAATTTTGGGCCTATTGATTGAGTGATCGACCACTTGCCGTGTCTAGCAGGAACAGTCGTCGACACGAATTATTCTTTCTTTTCTAGGGGAATGTTCAGATGCGTATTCCGGCGGATAACGTTGACGTAATAGTTCCCCGTTTATCGCTGACATCACCCTGTCTGGGTGGCACCTAACTTTTCACATGTCTTGATGACAGACCAAGTCATCCACTCCGCGTGCACGCAGATCAAGATTCTGAACTCGACGCACGCTACCAAACCATCGAGCTGATTAAATGAATTAGTAGCTCATTGGAGTATCACACTGGATGTGATCACTCGTATCGGGAGTTGGCACTGACGGACCGAGCCAGCGAAGACTTCACTGAATTCGCGAACACGGACGTCACTCCCAATTTTCTGCATGCGTTAATGCACGCCCCGTGATCACTACGATTTGGAATTGAGTCCTGTCAGTGTTATCACCTGAGCAGCAAACGACCGGGCTCGCGGGATGCTAGACCGGTTTTTTTATGCTGTGATGCTCTGGGCAAGCAAAATACAGTCAACGCATCGTTCACGTGCTAAACGCAGTCAAACGCATCGTTCACGTGCTAAACGCAGCAGTCCAGCAGGTTGTGGGCGGTCGATGGAAATCGACTACAGTCGCCGTGGGGTCCTTGCCACACTATTGATCTGAGTTGCTGAAAGCATCGTTTCGGTCTGATTTATCTGTTTTGTGAACATTGAATGCCGGTGTTCGGCAATCAAGCCGACTCAGCCGGTTACCAGAATATATCTTGGGAGTTTTTCGGGCGTGTGGTTCACGCCGCATCATCTTGGTTGGTGTGCTCTGCTTTGCGTGAGCAGTTCGCTGATGCGTTGCCATGGGGTGATTTTAAGCTTGCAGGGTCTCTCACGTTCTTCCTTCTTACGCTGTGTTTTCTCAGGATTGCTGTGTTTTTATCGGATTGATGGGAACGGAGAACGTCGGGTTAGGTCAAGAAGTGAGGTCGATCGGCGGTGAAAATGTAATTCCATCCGGTTTCTACAGCTTGGTAGCCTACAATCGGACCCGCCTTGTGATTAGGTTGGATGATTCGTGATGAGAGACTCATTGGAATTGCCCAGATTTGCGCGAGTGCTCACGGATGAGGAGAATGACATGCAATCAACAACACGCTATGAACCATCGCTAACGCAGGCGCGAGAAGGCGTCGAGCGTTCGAGTTCCGACCCAAAATTGCTGGAACGGTATGAGGCACTGACAAAGGGAACCAAGGTCAGTTGGACCGGCCACCACCATATGTTGCGTCTGCTTGGGCGAGGCGGCCAAGGAGAGGTCTATTTGACTGAGTATCGCGGCACAGATGGATTCACCGTGCCGGTGGCGATGAAGATTTTTTCGCCGGAACGTTACGGCAATGCTCACGCCTACAACGAGGCGATGACACGCGTTGCTGGGATCGCTGCTAGGGTCGCCCTGATTCAGCATGATAATCTACTTGATGTTCAGAACTTCTTCGAGCGTGACCGCATCCGCGTGATGTTGATGGAGTGGGTTGATGGTTTTGACTTGCGTCAACTGACATCGCCCCGGTGCTTGGATTTGTTAAATGGCCGTGTGAGCAATCGTCGTTGGAAATACATCAACGAGGTGATTCTGACGCAAGGTCAAGATCAGTGTCGTTTCAAGGCAGGTATCGCCGTTGCGATTGTTCGTGAATGCCTAGCAGCGTTGGCTGCTTTGCATCGAGAGGGAATCGTGCATGGGGATATCAAGCCAGCCAATATCATGTTGAAACGCAGTGGGCACGCGAAGCTGATTGATATGGGATCCGCAATTGACTTCCATAATCCTCCAAGGGATCGTGAGTGCACGCCACTTTATGCAGCCCCTGAAGTCTTGGAAGATCGAACGTCGACGCCCCGAAGTGATCTTGCCAGTGTCGGTTATGTGTTGATTGAGTTGCTGAGTGGAGTGAATCCGTTTGGCCACAAGAAAAAGCTTCGCGATTTGCTTCAGGCCAAACGCGAATTACCATCTCAACTTAATCATATTCTGCCGGACGAAATCTGTCGCAATGAATTGTTGATGAATTTTCTGCAGGGCTTGATTGCCCCTGATCCAAATCGCAGGTTTCCCAGTGCGGAGGCTGCTGAGCACGTCGACAAGGGTGCAGCTGCGTTTCATCGCCAGTTAATCATGGGTGACATGGCAACCGAGTACGACAATGACATTCGTGTGTGGCTGGAAGAGCTTCGCCGATTGGAAAGTGATTTGACGGGAGTTGAGGGAGTACCAACAAGTATGGAAGCAGAATCGAATCGTGATGACGATTCCGATTTCATGACTCCAGGTGTCGCATTTGGTGGGCAAGAAGATTCTGGTTTTAGTGAGTCGGATGCGGAATGAATAAACAGCATCTAGAGTTGGCAATCGACGCTGCAAAGGCAGGGGCGGTTGAGTTGATGGCGCGACGTGACCATCGAGTTGTGCAGGAGAAAGCGCCCAAAGATCTGGTGACAGATGCCGATCTCGCTTCGCAAAAAGCAATCCGCGAAATCCTGCTGCAAGGGTTTTCTGACTACCTCTTTGTTGGAGAAGAAGAGGGTGAAAATGAACCACCTGCTGAAGTGCTGCGTGGGGACCCCTCGGCGCAACCTTGCTGGGTTGTTGATCCGCTTGACGGTACAATTAACTATGTGCATCAGTTGCAGTCGTTTGCTGTTTCCATCGGCTTGTATGCGAATGGAAGAATGCGACTGGGCGTTGTCTATGACCCTGTCAGCGAAGAGTTGTTCACTGCAATCGACGGTGGCGGTGCGCACTGTAATGGTCAGCCAATCAAAGTTAGCGATTGCACGGAACTTGGTGACGCATTGGTCGCGTGCAGTTTTCCGGCAGGAGTCCAAGGCGGAGACCCTGAAGTAGCACGCTTCGTAAAAATTCTTGAAAGGTGCCGGTCGTTGCGGAGGCTTGGGTCCTGTGCGCTGAATATGTGTTATGTCGCTGCAGGACGGTTGGACGGTTACTGGGCAACGAACGTTTCAGCCTGGGACTCCGCTGCAGGAACAGTAATCGCCCGTGAGGCTGGAGCGATTCTGACAGGTTGTCAGGGCGATGAAATGGACGACTGGAATCCTCGGTTCTGTGTCGCTGCTACGAATCCTCTTCATCAGACCATGGTCTCATTGCTATCCGTTAACCATCAGTGACAAAGGCAACTGTCATGCAGTTGGATCCTCAAGAATTGTCTGTCCGCGAATTGTACGGTTGGATGGTTCAGTTGATCACACCTCGCCCCATCGCTTGGGTCTCGACCCTGTCCGCAGATAGTGTCGCGAATCTCGCTCCCTATAGTTTCTTCAATGGGGTAGGAGCGAATCCACCGTTGGTGATGTTCTGTCCCGCGAACAATCGTTGGGGTGATGCAAAAGATACACTACGGAATGTCAGACAAAATGGTGAGTTTGTGGTCAACATGGTGACCGAGGCAATGGGCGAACAAATGAATCAGACCGCAGCAGAGTACGGTCCCGAGACGGATGAGTTTGTTGCTGTAGGAGTCTCAAAGGTTGCTTCTGCCAAGTTGCAAGTCCCACGAGTGGAAAACTGCAAGGCTGCGATGGAATGTCGAGTCCATCAGATTCTAGAGATGGGGCAGGGACCCGGTGGTGCCAATTTAGTAATTGGTCAGATTGTTTGGCTCCACGTCGCCTCGGATTTGTTCAGTGACGAGGGCAAGTTTCTTAGCGAAGAATTCGATGCGATTGGGCGGATGGGGGGAAACTCATACTCCCGCACACGTGACCGTTTCGCTTTGGAACGACCTCCACGCCCGCTGTAATTATGATCTTCACAGAAGGCTTTTTCGCAGGTTTGCTGCGTCCTTTGACCATGTGGTTGTCCTCAAACTCTGTTCCAACTGACCCCCTTTTATTGTGGGATCGCACTGCTGGATGGCCGTGACGCCGGTTCTAGCTTTGGCTGGAACCGAACTGACATTTTGCTGAGTAGCAAGCTTTTCAGTGCCGAGCTTTCCAGTAGGGAGTTCTCACGCACTGGGTTGATCATTGGAACGAGTTGCTGGTTTCTAACCAGATCTATCCGACGCAGTGGCTGTTAATAGAATTTGTAGGCAGGATTGCGAGGGTCAAAGTCCTCGTCCTTAAGGCCCACATTTACCTTGAGATTCAGGTAGTTGTACTCTTCCAGAACATCAAGCGGTGCATCAGCGTTTACCGGCCAATCGTAGGCGATGTAACGAATCGGCACATTCAGTTGGTCATCGATAAATACAGATGCTTGATAGAATTCAAGGTTTGGCTGCTTGGTCGGTTGCGTCACTTGCAACACGGTGCATACACGATCTTTCACACGAGCGTTCTTGCGAAATTCGCACTGAACGTCGTTGAACTGCCGGGCTTGTTGACCGCGTTCAATCAGCTTGACGATTAGATTCTCGACTCCAATCTCGGTCATTGGGTAGCGTTGGCCACGCATCGCCAGCATGCCGGTAGGTGGCAGGTTCACAGTTGGCAGGAACTTGCCTTTGAGGCCACCCTCGTGGGCAATGATGTTATTGTTGTTTTGGCCTTCAACGTAGATCACCTCGCGGCCCTTCACCGAACTGGGTTTCAAAAAGTTGAGGTAGACGCTGAGCGGTTGAATGAGTTGCCCATTCCTGACTTTGCGATTGCGGATTTTGACCTGCATGTACTCATGAGGACTAAGGACGTCGTCGATGCGTTCACGTTTGATCAGGATCGCGGTGTAGTCATCGATGTTTTCTCGACAGCCGGTCAGTCCTGACTCCGCGATCTCGAGTGCTCGATCCAGTGGGTGCCGCGGAGTGGGTGCTATGCTATTGGGTGCCTTTGCCACTCGATGGACGGGTTCCCGCAGGCCCTTGTCATCCGCGAAAGCAGTTCGGCTCCCTGCACCAATCGCGAGGGAACCACATAGCGTTACAAATTGGCGGCGTTTCATGTTCATTCTCAGCTTCCATGCGATGAGTGTGGCGATTCCATACCGCCGGTCAGTTTAATATCGCCGCAAAATGGTAGGAGATTTGATTGCTTTAACTTTCGTGCACCGCGTTCGCCCAACCGTTTTATCCCGCACACGCGCAATTACTCCACGCTGTCCTGAGAATAGGGAGCATCCGCGTCATCTTGATAGGTCAATTCAGCTGCGTTGAGCACCATTTTGCGGGCAATTACCGGTTTTGGTTCCTGTTTGGAAAAAAACGATAACGCTGAGTAGTTGAATCAGCCGATCGCTACAAAAGGTGTGTTCGCTAGAAAATTCCCAGACTGCCTATCTTTAAACAAGGTGGCCCCGTGGCAAACTCCGTCCGCTTAGTATTGATTGTTCTGGTAGGTACGTTGTTATCACCGGCTCTTTGTTCTGCCCAAATGATCATTCTTCATGAGAATTGGCATGGAATGGGATCTCGCAAATCACAGCAATTGGCTTCGGAGCATCGGAAACCTCAGCGTTCGTTGGTGCAGCAACAGCACGAGCGGACAATACTGCGGATAGAGAATCGCAGTCCCCAGCCAGGGCCTCCATCCGTGCGTGTGGCGGAGCATCGCTACCATGCACCCGACTTGGTGGACTCGTCCTCTGAGTCGCAAGTGGTTCCTGCGTTTGACATCGCTTTGACACCGACGATTCCATACGACGTGATTGAGGCTCCCTTTCGTCAGCCCCATCGAGAGGAAACGCTTCACGTTGGAAGTAAGCACCACCCTCCGATCACAAATCGTGAGGGTCCTCACACGGAGAGGGCTGTGATTCCGAACACGATGCAGATGCCGGTCTGGAAAACACCGTATTCGTATGGTTACTTTGGGACCAGCGGAACCAAGCACTGGTACCGGCACCACGGGTATCGCGATCGTCGGACTGAATGGAGCTATCGGTAGGCTTCAGGGTCCTCAAATCTGACTGATTTTTCTACTATTTGTTACCCGGCACGCCGCATTTTTGAGTTCTGGATTACAGATTCAGCCGACTTGGTCCTCGTCGGCCACTGTCGATGTGCGTAGGATGGAACTCATTGTTTCTCGAGTGGCTTCGTAAGTGCCTGTATTTGTCCATTTCCATTGATTAGCAGCAAAATGAATTCTCGACCCTCTTCACAACGTCCTTCCCAGCCTTTGCCTGAGCCATCGACGATTCCACTCAACGGTTGGCACTGCGGGCATTATTTTTATCGGTTTCGACGTGAAGCCATGCAAGGCAGTTTGTCGTTGGACTGTCAGAAGCAATTGCAAGGGGCTTTGGGAGCTGATGCCGAACTCAAGACGGAGCGGCAGATTTCGTATTGGGTGAGTGGTCACAGTGCCGATTTTTGCGTGATGCTGATGGATCCGGATCCGGCAAAAGTTGATGGTGTGCATCAACGAATCATGGCGCCGGGACTCGGACAGTTCATCGAACCCGTCTGGTCGTTTGTTTCCATGAGCGAGGTCAGTGAATACGTTCCCACCATTGAACGCTTTCGCGACCGGTTGATCGCAGGAGGCGCGGAGGCCGAGTCACCCGAGGTTGCGGCTAAGGTTGCTGCTTATGAGCGGCGGTTACCGATGATGAATGAGCAGAGGTTGAGGCCTGAAATTCCAGACTGGCCTGCCGCATGTTTCTATCCCATGAACAAGAGTCGTGTCGTAGCAGCGAACTGGTTTTCTGAGCCGTTCAGTGCTCGCAATTCCATGATGGCCGAGCACGCCCAAAGTGGCATTGCGTTTGCTGGCAAAGTCAGCCAACTCATTTCGGTTGGAGTTGGTCTGGATGACTGGGAGTGGATGGTGACTCTATGGGGGAGGAATCCAGAGTATCTTCGCGAGATTGTTTACAAGATGCGGTTTGATAAAGCCAGCGCAAAGTATGCCGAGTTCGGTCCTTTTTATGTTGGTTATCGTGCTGGCGCTGATGAAATCCTCGATCACTGCCAGCTTCTTTGAGGGTTCCCCCTCGTGCTGATGGACTCTGATGCAACAGGCAGGAACAAGCGGGTTCAGGTTGTTGACGCATCTTAACGCTGTCGAATTCTTGAGCTTGCCAGCAAGTCCTGCGGATCGCGCGGTTTTACTGCAAGTCATTTGACTGACGCGTTTCCCCGGCGTCGATTCATGGCGACTTAGGATTGTCTTTCTTGCGAGCGATGTCACTGAGACTCTTTTGCAGATTGTTGATCGCGATTGCGATGCCACTCTTGGCGGCACATTTTAATTCAACCTGATCAAGTTGTTCACAAAAACTGGTGGCTGAATTTGGTCTGGAGCGCGGCTCTTTGCGGAGTAATTGGTGAACCAAATCACAGAGTGGTTGAGGGATTGAAGAGTTTTGCTTGTAAATTGGCTGTGGGCGTTGCGCGATGATTGAAACCAATTGACCGGGTATCGATTTGGCCAGCACTGGAAGAGAGCCTGTGCATGCTTCGTAGAGAACAACCCCCAAACTATAAAGATCGCTTCGGTCATCCAATGGCTCGGACCTCGCCTGTTCAGGCGAGAGGTATCCGGGTGTACCTAACACGGCCCCTCGGCCTGACAGTTGGTCGAGTGGCGTCGAGGCAAGAGCAAGTCCGAAGTCAAGGATTTTGATGCGATCGGTTCCCTCTTCAATCCAGATATTTGCTGGTTTGATGTCGCGATGGACGATTCCCTTTTCATGTGCGACAGCCAGACCGGTGGCAATCTGTCTGGCGTAATCGATGATCTGCTGGAAGTTGAGTTGTTTTCCGGATTGGTTTCGCTGTTCAAGCGTCTGGCCTTTCAACATCTCCATTGCCATGAAAGGTGTTCCGTCGCTTTTTCCCACTTCGAAAATGGTCACCACATTGTCATGGTGTACTGCCGCCATTGCACGAGCTTCGTGGACAAATCTTTTTCGACTGTTGCGACTTGATGCAACTTTTTTATTCATCACTTTGAGGGCGACTGAGCGTTTTAGCTTTGTGTCCACAGCGCGGAAGACATATCCCATGCCTCCACGTCCAAGTTCTGAGATGACACGATAGTGCCCGAGGGTTCCCAGATCACCATCTTTTGTGGGCGGAGATAGAAAATCGAAAAGCGTCAACGAAGCAGTTACCGGCAAGAGCACGCAGATGAGAAGTAATAATCGAAAAGTATAGCAATCACTTTTGGAAACAGAATAGTCGCGAATGGCAGTCTTTACATAGGTGATGTCTGACTTTCACAAATTTACGGTTCGCGAGTCAGTCTTGGTCCTGTCTCTTATACACATCTCCGAGCCCACGAGACCGAGGCTGATCT
>CAJXTM010000049.1 GCA_913061385.1 uncultured Rhodopirellula sp.
CGAGATCAGCCTCGGTCTCGTGGGCTCGGAGATGTGTATAAGAGACAGTCTTGAGTGAGTTCTCGCACATCAGGCCACAAATCAACGGTGGCATTCCCCGGCCCAAATGGCCGGCGATTCGCACGAGCCCAGTGGGTCCAGCCCAACTCGCTTCCGTCTTCGGGGCAACTGAACCATCCCTGGTAACCACACATGACCTTGCCCGTCAAAGTGCGAGAGTCCACCACCGCTTTGCCCACGAGCGGACCAGCGTCCGCATCAATCTGCTGACAGACACCTACCTGCCTTGAATTCAGTACGAAGCAAGTAATCAAGACAAACCATTTCAGTTTTTGACATTTTCGCTGGCACACCATTCATATCTCCTTTGCCAAAAACCAACATTCAAAACCGAAACAGCACTGAGATGATTGGGCGACTAACGTTCCGAGGCAACGCGACTTGGGAATTTCGATTAAATTGTGGTACGGATCCACGTTACCGGCAACCTGACCTGAACCGAGAAGATAAACGCTGTGATTGCTCACAACCACCACTACCCAAAGCGATTGCGGACACATCATTGGTTGAGCATCCTGCTCGGATTTTGGATAGTGTCCACAGCAGCCTCACTTAGCAGCTTTGCAGACACGGCATCGAAGCATCCCAACGTTGTGATCTTATTCACTGATGATCAGGGAACACTGGATGCCAATTGCTTTGGATCATCGGATCTTCACACTCCCAACATTGATGCATTGGCAGCCCGGGGAATTCGCTTCACACAGGCTTACGCGCATACCGTTTGCTGCCCATCGCGTGCTGCGTTGCTAACAGGTCGCCACCCACAACGAGGAGGTGTGCGCCACTGGACTCAGGGGAACATGAACGGCCCCAAGGGAATCAACATGTTTTTAGAGGAGGTAACGTTAGCCGAAACATTAAAAAACGCTGGATACCGAACGGCACTTTTTGGAAAATGGCATTTGGGTGCCCACCCGGACTACGGCCCCAAGAAGCAGGGCTTTGATGAGTTCTTTGGAATCCGCGATGGCTTCATCGACAATTACAACCATTTCTTCCTGCATCGAAATGGCTTTCATGATCTCTATGAAGGCACGAAACGAGTTGAGGCTGATGGCGAGTATTTTCCTGAACTGATGACTGACCGTGCGGTTGAGTTTATCGACCGCAATCAGCATCACCCCTTCTTCCTGTATGTGCCCTTCAATATTCCACACTACCCAGAACAGTCTCTGGCCGTTCACCAAGAGCGATACAAAGGAATTAAAGACGCTGCTCGACGAAAATACGCCGCAATGATCACAACAACGGACGACTACATTGGTCGCGTCCTGAAGGCTCTCGAAGCAGCAAAGATCATGGACAACACCATCATCGTTTACATGAGTGACAATGGCCACTCCAACGAAACGACCTATCGTATTCGAGGCAAAGAACACCCCTCTGGCTTCCCGGAGGGCCATTTCTACGGTGCCAGTGGCGGTGGTAACACCGGACGCTGGATTGGCCACAAGAGTAAATTTTTTGAAGGTGGGATTCGCGTCCCAGCGATTTTAAGCTACCCCGCGAAAATACCCGTGAATGAATCCCGTGACCAAATCATTACAGCGATGGATTGGTATCCTACGATACTTGAACTTTGCAACGTTGAACCAGCCCCACAGTCACCTGCAATCGATGGTTTCAGCGTGCTGCCAATCTGCACTTCTGCAGACGCCCCCTCGCCCTACGAAGGTGTTCTCCATTTCCACTGGGGTTCGACTTGGGCTGTACGAGATGGCAACTGGAAGCTCATTGGTGCCGATGGCAAGCAAAACTACGAGCTTGTCAATCTGGCCGACGAGAGACCAGAAACGATCAATCATGCCAAGCACAAACCTGAATTGGTTAAGCGTCTGCTAAAATCACATTTAGACTGGCATACCAGCGTAAAACCTGTGAATCCAACCAACCCAAATTAGATCAGCATGTGCTGGGTACACCACCAACGCCCTGCTTCTCGTTCTGACGAATCCGCCAATCCTTGCAACCTCAGCAAATCCAAACATGTTGAAACACATCACCTTGCCGATCATCGCATTGCTTCTGTGCTGCAACCCAGCGTTCGCGCAATTAGAAATACCAAGCATCTTCAGTGATCACATGGTGCTGCAGCGCAACCAGCAGATCAAGGTCTGGGGGTGGTCCATGGCTGGGGATGAGATCACTTGTTCTCTGGCCGGCCAAAATGCAAGAGCAAAAGCCGCTTCAGACGGAACCTGGTTCGTCAACTTCGAAGAGTTCACTTCTGGTGGACCTTATGAATTGAAGATCCAAGGGCAAAGGAAAGAAATCGTGATCAATGACATCTACATAGGCGAAGTCTGGCTATGTTCCGGACAGTCAAACATGGCAATGAAAGTAGGTGGTGTGCTGGATGCGGAGACAGAGATATCAGCCGCCAAACACCCGGCGATTCGGATGTTTACCGAATCATCATCCCATGCCACTGAGCCACAAGATCGCTGCAAGGGTGCGTGGCAAGTGTGCAGCCCTGAAACGGTCCGTAGCTTTTCTGCCACTGCATACTTCTTTGGACGCAAACTGCAACAGGAACTCAATGTCCCCGTGGGACTCATCAATTCTTCAGTGGGTGGAACTGCGATCGAGGCTTGGACGAGCATGCCGGCTCAGACATCGAACAAGATTCTCAATCCGATGATGCTCGAGTTCGCGGCTCAGGACAAAGGATTCGACACAGAAGCAGCCAACGAACGTTATCAGAAATCGCTCGCTCGATGGGAAAAAACAAAAGCGGACAATGCAAACACCAAAGGCAAAGATCAGAAGAAACGTTTACCACGCCGACCGTCGTTGCCAAACAAACCATCAGAAGGCAAAAACTATCCGAGCAATCTGTTCAATGGAAAAGTTAATCCCTTGGTCGGTTACGGGATTCGCGGTGCGATCTGGTATCAGGGCGAACGCAACTCCAACGGAAAGTTCTCTGACCTGTACGACAAACAACTCGAAACCCTGATCACCGATTGGCGACAACGATGGGGTACGCCAGAACTTCCGTTTGCATGGGTGCAACTCCCCAATTTCCGAGCACTGCAAACCGATCCCTCTGAACCCAGCGGATGGGTCAACGTCCGCGAAGGCATGCGTCGCGCATTGAGCATCCCACACACTGGCATGGCGATCACTGTTGATGTCGGCGATGCAAAGAACATTCACCCTAGGACCAAGCAGGCCGTTGGAGGCCGATTGGCTCGATGGGCACTGGTCGATGTCTACCAACGGGGCAACAAACTACCAGGCGGCAACGTGGCCATGGGGCCACTACTCAAGTCATCACAAACAGCAGGTGACCGAATCAACCTGACCTTCGAGCAAGTTGGCAAAGGCCTGAAATCATCCAAAAGTCCACTGCAGGGTTTCGCAATAGCCGGCAAGGACCAAGTTTTTCACTGGGCGGAAGCTGAAGCGAACGGAGACCAAGTATCTGTATGGTCAAAACAGGTTCCAAACCCAGTCGCTGTTCGCTACTCGTGGGCCGCCAACCCAGCGGGAAATCTTACCAACAGCATTGACCTTCCGGCCTCGCCATTTCGGACAGATGCGTGGACGGAGGTTGAATAGAAGACAAGCTATCACCGGCACCGACATTTTGATTAACATGAAGTCGGGGGCAATTTACCCTCCCACCTGACCATCCTTCCCGAACGTCATTGACGCGAGCCAACCCGTTGTCGTACCGCCTGCCACTGCTATTGATTATTTTTGGCTGGGTCACCCTGTGCACGCCTGAGAGTGCTATTAGCAGTGATCAGGACAAAGCAACCTCGGGCAAGACCACTCAGGCCGAAAGTGACCCACAACAGGTTTACCAGACGACGATTCAACCCTTGCTCAGGAAACACTGTTTTCAATGTCACGGGCAAGGCGACGAAGTCCATGGCGAAGTCAACTTTCGCGAACTCAAGACTGAGCAGCAAATCGAAGCAGCCTTTGAGCTTTGGTCCAGTGTCCTTGAGGTGATAGATTCAGGTGCCATGCCACCTGAAACCCAACCTCGCTTGACCTCCGCAGAAATTGAACAATTCAAATCTTGGTACCAGAAGGATTTGGTGGACACAATCCAGCCACTGCCAGGCATCCTTCGCCCTCGACGCCTGTCAGCTCATGAATATCGGCAAACGCTGCGATCACTATTTGGATTTGAGCTGGAAGTTGCCATTGCTGAAGCCGAGCAGACGGTCGTCGAAAAATCGCTGGTGATGAAACTGCTACCTGTCGACCCACCGGGTCCGAGCGGCTTTAAAAATGACACATCAGCAAATCCATTGACCACCAATGTCTGGGATCAGTATTCATTCCTGATTGATGACGCCTTGGAGCAGTGGTTTGACCCTAGACAGCGAGAACACATTGAGGTGGTCGCGGGCCCCATCAGCGCTGAACACATGACACCAGAGCAGGCAGAAAAAGTCTTGCGATGGATGCTGCGACACGCCTACCGACGTTCTCCGAAGGCGGAAACGATTGCGACCTCTCTAGCAGCAATCGCCGGAAAGCGGGCAGCGGAATTGGAATCGGCTCTTCGTATCGAACTCAAATCCGTGCTCATGTCACCCCCATTCATTTACCGCAGTCTGCTTGCAACGATTAATGCACCCAACGCCAAAAACGACACTGTGCCCCCGAGGCCCTACGGACGTGTCGACGATCATGAACTGGCAGAACGCCTCAGTTACTTTCTATGGGGTGACATGCCTGATGATCGTTTGATGCAGTTGGCAGATCGAGGTGCCCTGCATGATCCTGATGTCTATGCAAGTGAAGTAGCCCGCATGCTGGAGGACGCAAAATCACGAAATTTGGCTTACAACTTTGGCGTGGAATGGTTCTCGCTAAATGAGATATCAAAAGTCTCAAACAACCCGCCTGTGTCACATGCTCTACGCCAGCAACCAATTGACTTCCTGCATCACCTATTTACCGAGGGTCAACCGCTACTGGAACTGATCGATTCCAACGTCACCTTTGTGAATCCCCATACAGCAAAATACTACCCGCGTGACCGAAAACGCATGACTGCATACAGGAAACAACGGGGAATCGAAGTCGAGGCAGTTTCGAATCAGCGACTTGAATTGACGAACACTCCTGAGCGTGGAGGTCTGCTGACGATGCCCGGCGTTCTGGCCATGAACAAAGGTCCTGTCATTCGCGGCACCTGGATGCTTGAACGAATCATGGGTGAGCACCTGCCCGACCCACCGGCAAACGTTGGACAGGTCAAACCGAATCAGCGAGGTGAGAACCTCAGTTTTCGTGAACGCTTTGAGTTGCACCGCAGCAATGAAACGTGTGCGATCTGCCACAACAAGATCGACCCACTGGGCTTTGCCATGCAGGCCTACGATGCCAGTGGAAACTACAAGCCAGCAGGTTCATCAAACGCAAACACGAACAAAAAACGAAACAAGAAAAAACCGGACGATCCGACGAACAACCAAACCGCGTCTTCCCCTGCAGCACGCCTGGACACGAGCGGTCGCCTTTCAAGCGGAGAAACATTTGACGACTACGACGGATTAAAGCAAATCCTGATCACATCTCGACGTCGCACAGTGATAGAAAACATTGTCAAACGCACTCTGTCGTATGCACTTGCTCGCGAGCTCAACATCCACGACGTGCCAACGGTCGACACCATCACCAGTGAACTTAACCAGCATGGAAATCTGGAACGACAAGAAGGTTCGTACCATGACTTGATCAACTTGGTGGTCAACAGTTTGCCGTTCACACACGCCGAACCACAACACACAAAAAACGACTGAAGAGAGATACCAATATGTCATGGCAATTAGATCGACGTCGATTTCTGCGTGGTGCCGCAGGCCCACTCCTGCCTTTGCCTTTCCTAAATCTGATGGAACGCAAAGCGTCAGGCGCTGCAGCCGATGGTCCGCCGATCCGATTCATGACACTCTTCAAACCCAACGGAGTTCACCCTCCCAGTTGGAGCATCAACGGTGGCACAGAATTCGACTTCCGCATGTCGCCTCTCATGCAACCGTTCGCGAAACACAAACAGGATTTATTGATTCTGGACAACATGGGTGATTTTGGTTTTTCATCCCACGCTAACTCAACACGTCGATTCCTGAGTGGTCACCACAGGAACACTAAATCAGCCTCCGTTGATCAGTTGATTGCGGATAGAATTGGAAAGGGAACGCCGCACCGTTCTCTTGAATTAACTACAGAGGGTCTGTTCCCCAATCAGATTGGCTGCAGTTATATCTCTTATGATTCCAACGGTGACCCGATCCCGCGAGAAAGCGATCCGCAACTGATCTTTGATCGACTCTTTCGAAGTCCAATGCGGAATCAGGACAAACGTCGCGAAATGCGTAGCGTGCTGGACCGCGTATCCGAAGATGCAAAATCACTGTCACGAACCGCAGGCGTAGAAGACAAGCAGACACTGGATCAATATTTGTCAGTGGTTCGCTCAACCGAGAAACGGATCGAGAACATTGCTGCCTCTTCGAACGACATACCCAAGGCTACGATGGAACGTCCGTTGGCACCCGCCAACATGAATGAGCAGGTGGAGTCGATGCTCGACTTGATCGCACTTGCACTTTGGACAGATTCGACACGGTGCGTGACTTACATGCTTGGCAACAGCAACAGTCGAATGATCTTTGACTTTCTGGGCATCAAGGAACAGCACCATTACCTCTCCCATTTCTTCCGCAACTTCTCGCGTCAGAATCTTGATGCACTTTTAAAAATCAGCCTTTGGCACATGGAGAAGTTTGACTATCTGCTGACACGCATGAAATCCTACAAAGATCACGAAGGCAGCCTTCTTGACCACAGCATTGTGCTTTACGGCTCAGGCATGGGACACAGCGACAATCACACGGCAACACGAATCCCAATCATTTTGGCGGGGCAGGGCGGAGGACTCGTGAAGACGGGGCGTTATGTACGTTACGCCGAAAATCAACAACTCGGTCGCTTGCACCTTGCGCTGCTTAAGCTGTTTGATGCTGACCAGGATTCCTTTGCCTACTCAAATAACCCACTACCTGGACTCAATGGCTCCAACTTCACTCCCTACAACGAACAACCTTTTGAAAGCTGGGTCAAAAAAGGGGACGGATCCATCACCGTGCAAGGACGCCTTCGGCTGTCTGATAATCTGGACGAAGCCCGCATTTTCCTGATTGATATTGAGGGTCAGCCATCGATCCGAATCGATGTCGCCTTCCGAGATTTTCATGATTTCAACCTAGCTTACCATTGCGGAACCGCTGTCAAAATCACAGGCACTTTCACTGAGAAGGATGGTCAGCCAGTTATCACCAAGGTACAGGAATTGAATTCACTCTTCGGAAAAAAACCCGGTTCTGCCAACGGCTAAAACGCGTTCAATGTGAACCACCCAACCGGTCCGGGCAGAAAATGGGAAATCACGCCCGCACATCGGAATTGATTGCGGTTCAGACTTCGTTCCCCCACTGGCTCAGCACGGGTGTGACCGCAGATGAATCGCTGTGGCATTTACAGAAAATCCATTGCCCCCCAAATCGAGGGCTCAACTTGACCGAATCACTCCGAGTGCATAGGTTCAAATGAAGTCCCTCTTGATCGTGATTCTCGCAGGCAACGCATGCTCAAATCAGTCAATCTGCTTTTAATTTTCCTGCTGCCCCATTTGCTGCCATCAACGCTCACGAAAAATGCGTCCGGGCAGGAGTCCCAGGCAGTTCAAGAAGATAAAACGAACGGTGCAGACGATGTCAATAAAGATGGCACCAGCCCTTTGGACACAGAAGAGGCTGATGAATTTTCGATTGAGATCAGTGAAACGGAGAAACAACGTGAACGGGTTCGGGTGCGACTTGGGTTTCTGGACAAACGTCTCGACCTGCTGAGAAAGCGACAGAACCTCGAAAAGAAACGCATCAATTTGCAACGACAGATCGAGGCCACCAAAGAACGCGACACCGAAGAACCTGACACCGGGCCTGATTCTGAAGTCGAACAGCAATGGCAACTCATTGAACTTGAGTCGCAAGAAATATCCATCAACATTGAGCTACTTGACAAACGCACCGAATTATCAGAACTCCGGCAAACATATTCGGAGCAGAAGATTGAGTCAGGTGATCACGATCTGCAAAAGATGGATGCCGCAGTGGCTGAAGCTGACAAACTCATAAAAAAGTTATTTGAGTTGATCCGTAAAGGTGACGATGAAGAGGCTGAGCAGATTGAAATACGCATGGAGGAACTTGAGCACGAGTACGAAATACGTCAGGAACTTCTGCACCTAAAACTGGAATTACACAGTGCCGAAAAAGAAGGAGACGAGGAGTGGACGCAGGAACTGAAGCTCGAACTTCGAAATCTTCAACAAGAGCTCAACCCTAGCACCGAGCCGAATGACGCATCGAAAGATCGCGACAGCCTCAGCAGTAACATGCCGAAACCTGTCTTAGTCGATGCATCCATCGTTGCCGACGCGAAAAACTGGACCTATCTCCAACACATTCAACCGCTTCTGAAACGTCATTGCCATGAATGCCATTCAAATGAATCAGCTTCAGGCGACTTGAATCTCCTGTCACTAGCTGAACAGAAACCGTGGGTCGTCAATCGAAGCGATTGGAAGAACATCAGTCAGCAGATCCGGATGCGCACCATGCCTCCATCTGATGCTGACCCCATGTCAGATGCTGATCGCTCGGCGATCGCAGGTTTCCTGCAGCACAAGATTGACAACTTCGATTACGAAACAGTTCAGCAACCAGGCTACGAACCAGCCCGTCGCCTGACGCATGAAGAATACAATCACACGATCCGTGACTTGTTTGGTATTGACTTACGTCCAGCCGACAGATTCCCACGCGAATTAACCGCTTCAAGTGGGTTCGCCAACAGCGCGAACAGTCTATTCATGCAACCCATCATTCTGGAACGTTATCTGGGTGCAGCCGAACAGGTCATCGAGTCTGCGATGCCTGATCAAGCTGACACGGCCGAATTACAGACAACACGAAACCTGTTGCTGGGATCAAAATCAGCTGCTGAGGCGATTACCAATTTCGGGCGGCGTGCCTTTCGACGCCCCATGCGTGACGAAGAACTGAAACCGCTGCTGAATTATTACAGCGAACTGACAGGCCAAAAAGCGACGTCCGTCACCGATGGCAAAGTTTCTTACAAAGCACTTGGTCAGGTTTTCGAAGTCATCCTCGCTTCACCTAGCTTTCTATTTCGCAGCGAACGCGACCAAAGTGAACAGTCCAAACAAGCTTTCCGAATCACAGACCATGAACTCGCTAGTCGGCTGTCCTATTTTCTATGGGCGACGATGCCCGATGATCAACTGAGCCGCACTGCGGATGCCGGCACGCTGCGAGATCCCCATGTGTTTGCGACCGAGGTGAATCGCATGTTGGCGGATCCGAAATCACACACACTGGGCGAGATTTTTGCTTCACAGTGGCTTGGGTTCGGAGCATTACCTCATGCTCCTCGCGATCCTATCGACAACCCCTGGGCCACTGACTCGCTGGTGGATGCGATGCAGCAGGAATCAGCTCTTTTCTTCTCATCATTGGTGAAAGAGAATCAGCCAATCGAACGTCTGATCGACGCCAAATACACATTCGTTAACGAAGAACTGGCTCGGCATTATGACATTGAACAAGTAAGCGGATCTGAAATGAGGCGTGTCTCACTGGAGTCGAGTCCTCGCAGCGGCATCTTGGGACAGGGGAGTATCCTGGCAATCACTTCCTTCCCCAATCGGACCAGCCCGGTGGTGCGTGGCAACTGGATCCTGACCGAGTTACTCGGGACTCCACCCCCGCCACCCCCGCCAAATGTGAGCCAATTTGATGACCGCGTCGCTGAACGACGGAATCTGACCCAACGCGAGAAACTGGAACTCCACCGCAACAACCCGAATTGCTACGCTTGTCATGCGCAAATTGACCCCCTCGGTTTTGCCTTGGAACAATACGATTGGTTTGGACGTTTCAAAGAGTCACGTCGCGGCAGACAGCCAGACACTCGCGGCATGCTACCCGGCGGAACCGAGTTCCGTGGTTTGCCTGGCCTGCAAAATGCGTTGGTAGACGAAAGACGCGATCAGCTAGTGGAACAAATCACACGAAAAATGCTAACTTACGCATTGGGTCGCCAACTCGAATACTTTGATGAATCAGTAATCAAAGAGATTATCCAGCAAGTCGAAGATAATGACAGGCGACTGCAAACGCTCGTTCACGCAATCGTCACCAGTGACACGTTCCAAATGAAACAGCTTGCCCGCTGATCAACGTTTTTAAATCGCAAGACAACTGCAAGAGTGGCCCCATGGCGAAGCAGAAAACGATACAAACCCGAACTTCCGGCCGGTGGAGAATTTCACGACGCAGCATGCTGCGTGGCCTAGGAACCGCAATTTCACTTCCGTTGCTTGAGGTGATGGATGCACCTGCATCAGCAAGCGAATCGAAATCCAAGAAGACAACGCGTCTCGCTTATCTGTACATTCCCAACGGTGTTGCCGACGGGGCTTGGTTGCCAGAGGAAGCGGGTCCAGACGGCCAGTTACAGAAACTGAACCCGTGGATGAAGTCACTTCAACCATTCGCTAGTGAACTGACCCTGTTCAAAAACATTTGGACACCTGAAGGCAATGGACACAGTGCTGGCACGGCAACATGGCTGACGGGTGGTGGATTCAACCACGAGAATATCAACGTGGGCGGCCCATCAGCTGATCAGATTGCCGCAAAACACTTTCAATCAACAACGTTGCTGCCATCACTGGAGATGGCAATGCGAGGAGAGGGCTACTTCAGTAGCAGCCTCTCACGCAACTCCATTTCATGGTCAGACGCTCAGACACCTGTGCCACGCGAGATTGAACCTCGCGCAATTTTTGACCGCATGTTCCGCGCGGGCGAAAGCCAAATAGCCCAGCGTTCGGTACTTGACCTGTCTCTTATACACATCTGACGCTGCCGACGACTCCTTACGT
>CAJXTM010000050.1 GCA_913061385.1 uncultured Rhodopirellula sp.
ACGAGATCAGCCTCGGTCTCGTGGGCTCGGAGATGTGTATAAGAGACAGCCGCGAGACCCTGATAAGACGGCTGTACTTCGACCTCACGGGTCTACCGCCAAGTCGCGAAACCATACAACAATTTTCGAACTCTACCCGCCCAGATTCCTATCACCGGCTCGTTGATTTTTTACTTGCTTCACCAGCCTTTGGAGAAAGATTTGCCCGACACTGGCTGGATGTTGCTAGATATGCCGACACTGTTGGCTACGCCTTGGGAGGCAAAGAGCGGCGTTACAAAGGCAGTGAACGATATCGAGACTGGACGATCCGAGCGTTTGCCGAGGACATGCCATACGATGAGATGGTGCGTCACCAATTGTCGGCTGACCGTACCGATCCCACAAATGAACACGGGAACTTGGAAGCAATGGGTTTCCTGACCTTGGGACGCCAATTTCTAAACCCACTGGACACCATCGATGACAGAATCGACGTCATCACGCGTGGCCTCTTAGGGCTGACCGTCGCTTGTGCTCGATGCCACGATCATAAATTTGATCCGATTCCAACCGAGGACTATTACGCACTGGGAGGCATAATCGCCAGCAGTCAGCGTCCGAAAGATGGCGTCAGCCCATTAATGCTAGTGGACAAGCCGAACCCCACCGACAGTCCAGTTCTAATTCGTGGCCAAATCAATAATCGAGGCCCGATCGCACCAAGGCAATTTCTGACGGCACTTCGGACTGATGGCGAAAAACGATTCACCGATGGCAGTGGTCGAAAAGAGTTGGCAGAGCGAATCGCTAATGCCAACAACCCACTTACTTCCAGAGTAATGGTCAACCGCGTTTGGACGTATCTAATTGGCAAGCCGCTGGTTGCAAATCCAAGTGACTTCGGATTCCGTACCGAACCGCCAGCCATCCCAGAAATCCTAGATGGTCTCGCTGCTGAATTCTCGACTCACTGGAGCCTTAAAAAGCTGGTGCGGAGGATTGTTCTTTCAAAAATTTACCAGCAGCGAGTTTCGTCAGAAGCGAATTTAGTTGAGGACGACCCAGACAACCAACTGCTAGCACGAGGAAACCGCAAACGCCGTGACTTCGAATCTTTACGCGACTCAATTCTGACCGTTTCCGAAATGCTTGACCGTTCAATTGGCGGACCTCCCCTCGATATCACCGCAGATACGCCCACGCCCCGAAGAACAATTTATGCGATGATCGATCGCCAAAATCTCCCTGCACTGTTCCGCACGTTTGACTTTGCAAGCCCTGACACGCACTCCCCCAGTCGGTACTTCACAACAGTGCCGCAACAAGCACTGTTTCTAATGAACAGTCCACAAATGATGGCAATCACGAAGGCCACCGCTGGCGTTGTCCGGCAACAGGTACCATCAACTGCTGATCATCGCGCCCATGCACAAGCAATGTTTCTGCAAATCCTCGGCCGTCAACCGTTATTACACGAAGTCACTGCAGCAACCAATTTTTTACAACAGCCGTCCAAGCAGCCTACCCCGATCATCGACGACAGATCGGTTTGGTCTTATGGAACAGCCAAGATCTCACCCGAACAAGGCGAGGAACTCTCCGAGTTCGTCGCAATGACGTATCATCGAGACGGCCGCTGGCAAGTAGCCAAGGACTTTCCCACTGGGTCACCCTATGGGCATGCGTATCTTGGCAAGAGTGGAGGTCACACGACGAACGATCCCAATCTAGCTGTGGTGCGTCGATACACAGCGCCACAAAATGAAACGATTCAGCTGCAGGGAAAAATCAGCCATAGCAGCGACAAGGGCGACGGCGTCATCTTTTCGATACATGCCAACAGAAAAAACATCTACCAGTCAACAGAACTGAACTCAAATACAACCCACGGCCCCCACACCATTAACCTACAGACCGGTCAGACACTTGATCTCATCGCGACTGCAGGAACCACAAGCTCCTTCGATACGTTTGAGTGGACAGCAACCCTGCAGACGAATTCAACACAAGGATCAGGATCAGAGCGTAATACGAAACGCCACTTCAGTGGACCATTCACCCAGCAAAGAATCCAATCGCTCGATCGGCTTGAGCAGTTAGCGCAAATACTGATCCTCAGCAACGAATTCGCATTCATTGACTAATCGTCGGGAAGAGCACCTCAGGCGACCACAAAAGACGGCCCACTCAACAACAGTAAACCGCAAGCCTCCCGCCCCTAACTTCACACCTTTTCTGACAACACGCAAACACAAGCCATGTTGAATCACACCACTTCCGCGCGCCGCAACTTTCTTAAAGCATGCGGAACAGGTTTTGGCAGCGTAGCGTTGACTGATCTGTTAGCACGGGAAAACATCTCGGCGGGTGAAGTTCCGATTCACTTTCCCGCCAAGGCAAAACATGTCATCCACCTTTTCATGAATGGTGGCCCGAGCCATGTTGATACGTTTGACCCCAAACTTGCACTGGAAAAATACCACGGTCAAACAGCACCCACCAAAAACCTCCGAACGGAACGGCCCACCGGAAATGTTCTCAAGTCACCCTACAAGTTCAAGCAGTATGGAGAATGCGGTTTGCCTGCGAGTGAAATTTTCTCACGCACAGCGGAGCATATGGACGAAATATGCGTAATTCGATCCATGTACGCCGACGTTCCCAATCATGAACCGTCCTTGATGCTGATGAACACAGGCGAGTCTCGCTTAGTGCGGCCAAGCATGGGATCATGGGTTTCCTATGGTCTCGGCAGTGGCAATAGGAATCTTCCTTCATTTGTCACAATGTGTCCTGGTGGTTATCCCATCAAGGAATCTCAAAACTGGCAAAATGCGTTTCTGCCTGGGAAATATCAAGCAACCTACATCGACACAAGCGGTCAGAGAGTCGAACAACTCATTGATCACATCCGAAACAATAGAGTATCTCCGCGTGACCAACGTCAGCAACTTGACCTGCTGCAGAAATTGAATCGTCAGCATGCCAGCACTCGCGAAAACGACAAGCGGTTGGACTCGAGGTTGGAGTCTTTTGAGTTGGCGTATCGTATGCAAAGTGAGGCCTCCACCGCCTTCGATATCCAACACGAACCACTCGCCACTCGCAAGATGTACGGCAAGGGTGCATTTGCCAGACAGGCGTTGATAGCAAGACGGTTGGTGGAACGCGGCGTGCGTTTTGTCCAGCTCTACACAGGCGCGGGACAACCCTGGGACAACCACGATGATCTAGCAAAAGGACATCGGAATGTCGCTTTGGGTGTCGACCAAGCAATCGGCGCACTGTTGAGCGATTTGAAACGCACCGGGATGCTTGATTCAACACTCGTCCTGTGGGGAGGTGAATTTGGAAGAACCCCAGTCGTTGAAATGCCCAAGGAAGGATCCAATCAGGGAAAAATGAACGGGCGTGACCACAATCACTACGGATTCACCTGCTGGATGGCAGGTGGAGGTGTCAAAGGTGGACAGGCGATTGGCTCGACGGATGAACTCGGCTTCCAAGCCGTAGAAAATCGAGTGCATGTGCATGATCTGCACGCCACAATGCTAAGACTGCTGGGTTACGATCACGAACGCCTGACCTATCGCTACGCTGGTCGAGATTTTCGCCTAACCGATGTACATGGCAAAGTCGTCGAACAAGTTTTCAGCTAGCTCAGGCATGCACACGACGAGTGCAACGGATGAATCTGCGAGCAGCTCCACTATTCGATTCCCGCAGGTCAAGGTTGGTGTCGACCAAACAGCCCTTGTCGTATAGAACGCTAGAGCAAAGCCTGCACATTTTGCCTCGCGATCTGCGAGAACCGATAGATGCTTCTGTCCCCAGCCGCGGCTCTGGACCAGAGCCCTACTCAAACACCAAAAGCGGTACATCCATCATGGCTAAATTTCTTTCCCCCCTAATTATTGTGGCTTTGGTTACAGTCACAATTCTGCAATCCCAAACCGCGAATGCTGATTGGCCAGCATTTCTGGGCGGTGAGTCCCGGTCTTCCGCAGCGGAGTTCACGCCACCACTGAAATGGACTCCTGCCGAGGGAATAGGCTGGCAAGTCAAGTTGCCAGGACATGGGCAATCCAGCCCCATCATCGTTGGCGATCGCATCTACCTGACAGCGGTAGAAGGCCCGATGAAAAACAACAATCTGGTACTTTGCCACAGTTTGATTACCGGCGAACTGCTGTGGAAAAAATCGTTCCCAAGCAGCCTGCCCGTTGCCAACAATGTGTACACCAGCCGGGCTGCCCCGACTCCGTCTGCAGATGCCACCGGCGTTTTTGCATTTTTCGAAAGTGGGAATCTGGTCGCGTTGACTCCCGAGGGCGAAGTGCGTTGGGAAAGAGACCTGATCAAGGATTATGGCAAATATGTTGGTCGCTTCGGTTTGGGAGGATCCGTTGCTCAGCTTGATGGCCAGATCTTCATCGTTGCTGACAACGACGGCCCTTCTTACATCGCTGGTTTTGACAAGAAGACAGGAAAAACGACATGGAAGACAGACCGAGCCAGCCGTATTTCATGGTCTTCACCGATGATGGTAAAAATTGAGGACAAAGATCAAATCGTGATTTCATCCTCTGGATCCGTCGATGGCTATAACCCTGCCGATGGGAAACTGCTTTGGAGTTACGACAACGTCGGCGGCAACACCGTCCCATCGACCATTGATGCTGGCAACGGCTCATTTTTGGTGGGTGCGTCCCCCGGTCGCAACGGGGAAGCATCTGAAGGAGCAAAAGAGTCCAACCTGCTCATGCAAGTCGTTGCATCTGAAAACGGCTTTACAACCAAAGTTGTCTGGCGAAGCACCGATGCAACCAGCTCATTCGGATCCCCCATTCTTTACAAAGGACACGCATACTACACCAACAGAGCGGGCGTTCTTTACTGCATCGACTCTGTAACCGGCGAAACCAGTTACACCGCTCGGTTGGCAGCCAGCAACTGGGCCACACCCGTTGGCGTTGGCGAGCACATTTTCTTCTTTGGCAAGGACGGGCGCACTTCAATCGTTCAGACCGGGTCGAAAAAGGAGATCCTCGATGAGAATCGACTTTGGAACTCTGAAGACGCAGGTGGCCCGGGTGGATTCGGTGGAGAAATTCAGTACGGCGTCGCCCCGACTCCAAATGGCTTTGTCGTCCGAACTGGGACAAATCTATTTTTGATTGGGAAACCATAAGATTCTCATCAATCACGACGGCAAGGCTCTCTTGAAATTGAATGCCAAGCAGCAAACTTGAAAACAGCTGAATGCTCTCAACTGACCGTTGGCACTCAACCAACGCTCGTGCTTCGCGGCACGTCGCAAGTCGGGCAAATACCATGAGTACCACATCCAGTTTGCGGTAGTGTCGCATCACTGAACGAGTTGCCGTTCAAGCGGTTGCGACCGAACTGGCACTTGCAGAACGCAACTGGATTCGGAGGTGATCCGATTCACCGCTTTTGACCTCATGCTGCTGAACCGTGGCCTCTGCAACACTGGACCCATCCGACCAACAATCTGGATCTCCGTGTTCATACAGCACAACGTTGTTTTCGGTTGGGTCCTGCTCACAGCCAAGTGCGTGATAAACCAGCGAAGCTCCGGTCTTCACATCGAACGCGGCTTTCTTGGCGGGCTGCATTACAATGTACAGACCTTGGCGAGCACGCGTCATAGCCACATACAACAGACACAGAGCCTCAGTCATACCACCGCCTGCCTGCGCGCCAAAGACCCGTTGCCAATGACCGGGTAAGAAATGCCAGGCCTTCTGGCTCAGATAGCGCGTCATTCCATCAGGCGGATCCCCAATCTCTCTAATATCCGATACAGAGCTACCAGAGGCGCGCGTCAACGCACCATCAAGTTCCGGCAACACAACAGCATCAAATTCCAACCCCTTGGATTGGTGCACAGTCATTACACGAACGGGTGCAATCTGCGGTCGTTCGACACGTTTTTCGCGAACCAAACGGACAAAGTCCCTGATTCTGGGGGCAGCCTGCAACTGATAACTAATGGCCAGTCGGGTCAACTGTTTCAACCGAAGTGTCTCCCGCTCGTCACACACAGGTGCTAGCACACCAGCAAGAAATTCAATCGCTTCAGCCAAGCCTTTTTCCTCGACAAGGTCTCGTACATAATCAGGCCCGAACTGGGGCAGGTCGCCAAGTGGAGTCGATCTGGAATGAAATTCCCAGCGTCCATCACCCGGATGCTCCGCCATCATTAAGGTCGACAGAACTGTCTCGACGGCAGCAGCGTCGGTCAGTGGATTGCCGCCCTCTTGACTGACCTCAACCCCCAAATTTTCCAGCAGAAATATCAATTGCGCGACTCCGCGATTAGTACGCGTCAAAATACCGATGGATTTCCCCGGAGCTTTTCGATTCAGTTCAGCCACAAATTCTGCCGCACGTTCGCAACAGGCCCGCTGCTTTGCCTCGCTGTCAGCATTTTCCGGATTGGTTGACGTCATCACCTGAGCGTGACCTGGAAGTCCTTTTTTGAACGCCTCATGCTCCGGGAAACGTCTGCAAAAAGTTTTTAGTGCGGCAGACTCATAGGTTGCCTTACTGGTGGGATCAGCCGCATCAATTGCATCCGCAATGGGATGACGCACAAGATTCTTGAACGTTTGATTGACAACATCAATCACAACCTGGCTACTTCGATAGCTCGTGTTCTGCACATCCTCTACGACATCAGGAATTTGGTCGGCCACCGCATCAAAGATTTCAGCCACACCACCACGCCAACCATAAATCGCCTGTTTCGTGTCGCCGACGCAAAAGAACGATTGCCCAACCTCACGATCGTCTTCAGACTGGTCTCCAACCGTATCGGGGTTGGTAACCCTCATCGCAAGTGGGCGCAGAACCTGCCACTGCACTGGGGAGGTATCCTGAAACTCATCTAAAAGAACATGATTGATCGCACCATCCATGCGATCTCCCAACAGTTTCTGATCCAGCGATGCAAAGCTTGAAGCGAGACGAATGGATACATCCTCAAACCCGAGCACTCGGGCTGCCTGCTTCAACTCAGTCACATTCTGATTGTAGACATCAAGGACCGTACCCGTTGCGAGATTCTGCCCCTTCAAGAGCCCTAACACATTAGTACGCACTGCTGCGTACAGCGTGTCAAAAGCCTCGTCCAGTTCTGCTGGGAAGGCTGACCGAAAATACGTCACCTCAGAGTTTGATCTTCTGGCGGCAGCAATGTTTGCAATCAATGTGTCATCAGCAAGTACTCCAAAGTCCTGTGTTTCAAGCTGTTGCGCCAATTTTTCCAACCGGGTCATCAACCGTTTTTGAGGTACCTGGACAGATCGCATGGCAAGCACAGCTTCGGCAAGTTCCTTTTCAGTTGGAGATTTGGGAGCAGCCAATTTCCCCCACACCTTCACTCCACATTGTCGCTGGCCACTATAAGCGGTGTCTACAACCTGCAGCAATTCTCTGGCGATTGAACGGCGGTTCTCACCTTTGCCAAGCATCGAAAGCAACGCCGTCATCTCTGCTGGATCCAACGTGGAAATAAGGGCATCGACTGCCTGCTCACGCAGCCAAGCTTCTTCGATCTCATCAGTCAGACGCCACGCCGGCGGCAGTCCCAATTCGAACGAAAACGATCGTGCCAATTGCGAGAAAAGACTATCTAAGGTGCAAATGCGCAGGCGATGCACGTTGCGTAATAATTTGTCAAACATCTGCAGACAGGCAGATCGCGGCAATCTTGGCAAACCCACCTGAGTCCGCAATTCTTCAAGAGCTTTTGGGTCACTCTCATTGGCGGCATGGGCGAGTGTCAGCAACACACGATCAAGAATTTCACCAGCAGCTTTTCTAGTAAAGGTAGTCGCTAGTATCGATTCAGGTGCGGCACCCTGTAACAGAATCCGCATCAAACGAGCTGTGAGGCGGTAAGTCTTTCCTGTTCCGGCAGAGGCCCTGACGACTGTTGGTAGCAACATTCCATCTGAAATCTCCTCAGAGACTTTCAAGGAACCAACGCCAGACGCGATTCCTTGTTCTGCGGTCTGCAATTTTGCACCGCCCAAGTCACCGCCCAAGTCATTATTGACCGATTGATCGGCTGCAGATTCTTTCTTCATTGAATTCCCTTGTTCAGCCTGTTGAGTTGAATGATCAGCTTGCAAAGATTCGTCGGGTTGCAAGCGTGCATCTGGTTGTGAAGAAAGTTCACTGTCATCACTCGATTTCGACTCATTCATTGGCGCACCTCATTGGCAGAAACACCCGCCTCTTGCATTAAGCGATTAGCGACTCCTGACTGCAGAATCATGTCGTAATCATCGTACTGCACGCGTTCCGTTGTTGGTTCGAACTGTTCTGCCCAAATACCACGAACGCACCCTTGAATGATTTCCACAGCCTCATCCATTTGTTCCTCTGAAAACTCAGCGATATTGATTTTCGTTTCTTCATCTTTTTCACTGATATTGAAGTATCCCAACTCAACAGTAGCCGGATCTTCTTTGATACCGAGAAAGGGCACCATCATGCGATACAGTGGCAATTGCAAATCGATCCAGTGATAAATCCCATCAACCTTCTTGAGGTGTTTTTTTTCTGGGCGGTGGCCATGCGTTTTATAATCAAGGATTGCATAGCGTCCAGTCTGAGCATGGAAGTCAATTCGATCAAAACGTCCTCTCAGCCCCATGGTCATCCCGTCCACTTCAATTCCGGCGCCATCACTTTCGTTAACCGCTGCTTCGGACGCGTGTATTGTCCATCCCTGAGCAATCCTGACTGCCTGCTGTTTTGCAACAGCCTTGAGCCGACGCTCAGCCTGTGCCACCTGCAAGGTGACAGCAGAAGACACGGCACTTCCATAGTGCTTTCCGACATAGTCATGCAAATGCGACATCAAGGCTTCCTCGATCTTGCCGCGATCTGCTTCATCTCGATCCGACGAATCCCCATATGTTTCCAAAGCTCCATGCACCATGTCGCCAAACTGATTAGCCGCTAATTCACCGGTTGCATCATCCATCGGCCGCAATTTCAAGACATGCCGCAAATAAAAACGGTAAGGACAATCTAGGTAGTCACGAAAAGCAGTGACGCTCATGGTTCGAACACGGCCAGCTTTTCCTAATTCTGGCAAGGCTGGAATCACCAATTCACCACCCTCGATCCTCCGATCCCACCCATGCTGAACCAGCACAGAGTGCTGATGTCCGTCCAGCAGGTTCCTTACCCTTCGAGCCGCATTGACAGGATCGGTGGCAGCTAAAAGACGGCTCGGTGGGGTTGGTGTTTGATCTGCACCCCGACGCCCCACGATAAATCGGATGGATTCACGTGAAGACAACATGACATGCATCGCATAAAGATCGCGGGCATAACGACGTTCATTGTCGGACATCCGTAGTTTGCTGCGGACCGCCCCGGGAAGAAAGGGATCACAAGTTACCGCACCGGGAACAAAAGGATGATTGAGACCAACGACCACCATGGCTGCTGCATCATCTAACGCCAGATCAAGCCAGCCCAGAATAGTGACATCATTCATATCGCTAGCATCTGATACGCGGGCATCGGCAAGGCGGCCAGATAACATCTCCAAAGCGGCCGAACCGGTAACAAGCAAATCAAGATCCGCATTCAGACTCTCAAAACGCTTCGTCAATCGCTTTACCGTTTGAAACGCGCGATGTGTTCTTGTCAGCGTCGTTGTGCTGGCATCAGTATCCGAGCCAGGTATTTGAGTTTCCGGTTCGATGACATCATCAGCATCTTGTTGCACCATCGCCTCCTCAGCCTCAGCCCCAGCTTCCTCACCATAAAGCACTTCCAGCCATCCTTCGATCGCGCTGCTCCAGTTTGCAATTGACTGCTCTGCACCCATGAATTCGGCAAGCCATTCCTCGACAACTTTCAAAACTTCACCGGCTTGTGGATAAGCTTCGACGGCCTTTGGTGAGAGAGCATCCCTTGTCTTGATCGGGTAGTGGTTGGACAGCAGGCGATCCAAGTCCGTCAGCCAAGCGGAAGTACTCTCCGTGGCTAGCTGTTTCGTGATATAGCGGGCAACATCCGCATGACGCACCAGAGACGCAAGCGATTGCCAATTTCGTCGTTGCAAGAACGTTGACGTCAATTGCAACAAACGCCCAACGGCAGTTTGCGAGATTGGCCAGCCCAGATTTCGACTGGTTCCCAACCCGCAACCACGCAACTCGATTTCGACTGGCCCCACTTGTGACTCATCGGTTACCCCCACAGTAACTTGGGCAGTTGAGAACTTATCCCCGAGGTCTGCCAAAGAAGCAGCCACTGCCATGGCCTGATCAGCAATATCCCCCGCGCTGATCAGTTGTTCGTCGCGCAGCGGTAGATGATGCTCAAGCCAGCCCTTGGTTTCTACACAACCAAACTCATCGAATCGCCACGAATCTTTTTCCGGTGCCGCAACCAGCGAAATCAACTCTTCATCTTGAGCTCGCAACATAGCAACCACGGCATTACTCAGATCACTGGTACCCACCAGAACGACCTTACCCTGTGCATGACAGGTACCTTGCCTCACAGCTTCCAGCCTTGCCCAATGTGGATCACAAACACCCGCTAGCGAAAGCGTGGCAAGGTACTGATCAAACAGACCGCTCAACAATTCCCAACGTCGCTTCTCGGATTCCGTTTCAGTCACATCCACCACGCTTCGAAACGTCATCTCATTGGCAGAGAGATCTTCATGCAAACGCCTCATCGTTGAAGCAAGATCCAACCATGGTCCAATTGGCTCGGATGGCGGAATGATTGGAAACAGGGGTTTCAGCTCATCAGGATGCCGATTCCGCATCACACTTGCCCATGCCAGAGTCTGCTCGATCTCTAACGCAACAGGAATTTCAGGTGTGTGTAAACACTCAGCCAATTGACCAATGGTGATGATTCGAGGCGGAGAATAGTGCAACCCAAGCGATATCATCTCATCACGTAACAGGAGCTTAAAACCTGTCTCTTATACACATCTCCGAGCCCACGAGACCGAGGCTGATCT
>CAJXTM010000051.1 GCA_913061385.1 uncultured Rhodopirellula sp.
GAGATCAGCCTCGGTCTCGTGGGCTCGGAGATGTGTATAAGAGACAGGTATACACGTACCCACTGAGTCAGGGTGGAGCATCCAACAGTCATTACAACGGCAATGCCCAAACGTACATGGATGTTGGAACAGCCATGGGCGAGGCAATGACCAAACTGCTGAAGAGCCACTGACCCGGCAACAATGGTCACGATTGACGTCGACCCCAGTCCCACCTTAGGTCGAACCCGGGCCTTGTCGTCCAATAAAATCCCACCCAAGCACCAGGAAAATCTCATGAGTCAACCTGCCTTGCCGCGACGTTCCTTACTGACAGGAATTGCCGCGACCTGCGTCGCCGCTTCAATCACCGGTCCCCAAGACGCGCAAGCAATGAATGATACAACCGCTCCATGGCCGGGAACCGTACGTTACCCCGACCCACGTGTTGTGACTTTGGATGAACGATTCGACAAATACAAACTTGGCAACACTTCGGTTCAACGACTCTACTTCAATCCCAAAGCGTTGTGGCACGAGGGATGCGCATGGAATTCAGTTGGACGTTACTTGGTTTTCAGTGATGTTCCCGCAGATTCACTTCACCGCTGGGTCGAAGATGATGACCGCGTTACAATTTTCAAAAAACCGAGTGGAAATGCAAACGGCAACACCTTCGACTATGACGGTCGACTACTAACCTGCCAACATGGTCCGCGACGAGTGATTCGTCATGAACACGATGGATCGACCCAGATCATTGCAGAACGCTACGAAGGCAAACGCCTTAATTCGCCGAACGATATCGTCGTTCATCGCGAGGACAAATCAATCTGGTTCACCGATCCCGGTTATGGCATTCGCAAAAATTACACGGGAACCCCGGCGAAAGCTGAATTGCCTGAATCCGTTTACAGGGTGGATGCACAATCTGGAATCATCACCAAGGTCACTGACGAAATAGGCACTCCCAATGGCCTGTGTTTTTCACCTGATCTGACCAAACTGTACGTCGCAGACACCGGTGAAGGCGCACACTCCATTCGAGTCTGGGATGTAGATGCCGGTCGCCTGAAGAACGGTCGCCAATTCGCATCAATGAAAATGGATGGATTCGAGAAGGCCGGAAAAGCAGACGGTATACGTGCAGACATCCACGGTAATATCTGGTCGACGGCGGGGTGGGTCGGAGAAGGCTATGACGGCATCCATATTTTTGCACCCAACGGTGACAGGATCGGACAAATTATCCTGCCGGAAATCTGCGCCAATTTGTGCTTCGGAGGCGCTAAACGAAACCGTTTATTCATGGCAGCCAGCCAAAGCCTGTATGCTCTGTATACCGAGGCAATTGGAGCCTATTGAACGAGACGACTACTACACTCCCAAAAAATGCTGGGGCTTGATACCGCCAGCCTCCATGCCCCATTTAACCCAACACCGATCATGAATAGCGATTCAAATCGTCGCAGGTTCCTGCAAGTCACAACGGGTGGACTGGTTGTTTCATCAGCACTGACCTCACCTGACACACGAGTTGCGGATGCGACGGAGCAAGTGAAGCGAGTCACTTCCGGTACGGGGGACGTGCTAAGAACGACAGGGGTACTGTCGGACGACGAAAAAGCAATTTTCGAGTCTGAACGCCCCATCCCCGTGGTCGGCAAGTCTGATGTCCTGATTTGTGGTGCCGGTCCTGCTGGAATTGCCGCAGCGTTAGCTGCAGCACGGGCAGGAGCTTCTGTGCAACTCATTGAAGTGGCAGGATGCCTGGGGGGTATCTGGACGGTTGGATTGCTGACCAAGATCCTCGACGCAGGTAACAAGCGGGGGATCATGATGGAACTGCTGAAGAAATTCACTGCCCGCGGCAGCCAAGTTGCCGTCGACTCCAACGGCACGGTCTATGACCCCGAAGTCGCCAAGCTGGTACTGGAAGAAGTGTGCATCGAGGCGGGCGTAAAAATCAGACTGCATACGCGAGCCGTTGGCGCTGTTCTGAATGACAACCAACGACTGGTCGCAGTGTTGACCGAATCAAAATCAGGCCGCGAAGCTTGGCTTGCAGAACGCTTCATCGACTGTAGCGGAGATGGCGATCTGGCAGCACATGCCGGCTGCCAATTCGAAGTAGGCACAGGCTCTGAATGCGTCTGCCAGCCGATGTCCATGCTCGCACTGCTAACAGGCCTTGATCCGGATCAGGTGCGGCCATGGATCCGCGAAACGGGATCAACCGCAAAAAAACGCTTGCTTGAACTGATGGAGAAACATGGCATCAATCCCTCGTACCGGGCACCTACACTGCGGCACCTGCACAGCAATATCTTTTCGTTGATGACCAATCACGAATATGGTGTTAGTGCCTTTGATGCAGACGCGATCACTGCAGCAACTCTCCGCGCGCGACGCGAAATCCATGAGATTGTTCAGGGACTACGAAGGGTCGGTGGACCTTGGGAAAATATCACAGTGGTCGCGACCGCCGAACAAATTGGTATTCGTGAAGGACGTCGTGTACGTGGTCGATATACCCTCACTGCTTCCGACCTTGCCAGTGGCTTGAGGCACAAACAGGCCGTTTGCAAAGCAACCTTCCCCATTGATGTGCATGCTCTAAACAATACCGGCAACAAAGAAATCAATCGCGATTTCAGGACAGATGGTATGCAACCCTACGACATTCCCTACCCTGCACTGGTGGCGGCTGATGTTGACGGGTTGCTGATGGCAGGACGATGCATCAGCGGAGATTTCATCGCCCATTCCAGCTATCGAGTCACTGGAAACGCCGTCCCCATGGGTGAAGCCGCTGGCTTGGCCGCAGCCCTCTCCATCAAGCAACAGATAATGCCCCACGAATTGAACTGGAAGCGTTCCGGCTCCTGAATCAAATTTAAAAGCTTTCAACCTACAGCGATTCGATACCATACGAAAGCGAAGCATCCTGTGTTCGAGGCAGTTGCTTACCACGCCTTGCATTAGCCCACCTGATTCACGACGATCCATCGAGATCTGCAGATCTTTTTTTTCGTGATTACGCAAGGCCATTAGCACTGCCAATTGCATCAGAAATGCGGCAATTCGTCACCTCTTGCAACTAGTATACGGAGCAGTGGTCGCTTGAAGCGGACAGCACTTCATCCTTCGCAGTAAGACTTGCTTTCTTTTGATCAACACAGAAGACATCATTGTTTTTTGGCAGAGAGTCACGCCAAAGACCATTCGTGGTTACACTCACGTTGAGACATGACGATTTCCCTCGACACGATTCCATGACAACTCGATTCGAAAACCACCGATTCAAACTGGCGGGCATTTTGCGGCACACACTTTCACTTCTGTCACTTTCGCTTCTCGTTTTGGCAGCCCAACTCTGCATGGTCAAGCCAAGCCATGCCGAGGCCCCCATCGTCAACTTCAATCGTGACATCCGACCACTTTTGTCTGATCGCTGCTTTCATTGCCATGGGCCAGACGAAGAAAATCGCAAAGCGGGGCTAAGGCTCGATCGACGCGACGGTGCCGAAGGCGCAATCAATGCATTGACCCCAAACGATGCTGCTGGTAGCGAACTTTACAAGCGAATCACATCAAAAGATCCGGAGGTGGTAATGCCACCCCAAGCAGCACATAAAAAACCGATCAGTCCACAGGAAAGCAAATTATTCCAATCATGGATCCGCCAAGGTGCGAATTACGAAACTTACTGGGCATTTACTTCGTTGAAGCAGCCCGCGACACCTTCCGTCTCAAATGACTCATGGGCTGCAAATTCAATTGATCGCTTTGTCATGCGAAAACTTGACGAGAACGGTCTTTCCCCAAAACCAGTCGCTGACCGGCGAACGCTATTACGCAGACTCTCACTTGATTTAACCGGGCTTCCCGCCACTCGCGAAGAGATCGCAAATTTCTTGGCAAACAAATCGTCAACCGCCTACGAGGATACTGTTGATCGCTTACTGAAGTCGCCTAAATTTGGCGAGCACGTTGCCAGACATTGGTTGGATCTGGTTCGTTTCGCGGACACAAATGGAATCCACCACGATCATTACCGAGATCTTTCACCCTACCGTGACTGGGTAATTCGATCATTCAACCAGAACCTGCCGTACGATGATTTTGTGCGTTATCAGATTGCTGGTGACCTCTACGAGAATCCTACACAAGATCAACTGATCGGATCGGGTTTCAATCGTCTGCACATGATCATTGATCGTGGCACGATGTTACCGGAAGAGAGTCATGCAAGAAACGTAATCGACCGTGTTACCTCGGTTGGCACCGCGTTCATGGGGCTGACGGTTGGCTGCGCAGTTTGCCACGATCACAAGTATGATCCGATTACATCACGCGAATTCTATCAGCTGTATGCGTTCTTCAATAACATCGACGCGACCCCTGAAACAGGCGGTCGATCAGGCAACGACTTCAAACGCGGTCTACAGAAGCCATACATCGAACTCCCGAGTCCTGAAGATCAACGTCAGCGTGACAAATTACTGGCACAAACAGCATCTTTGGAAAAAAAACTCGTGGAGTTGAAAGCCGCAGACAAAAATGCAGCCGAGTTAGACAACAACGAAGACAAGCAAAACAAACAACAGATAAAACAGCTGGAAAATCAACGCAATGCACTGCGTGGTGAACTAACGAATCTTGAAATGCAGATCCCTGCCGCCATGATCATGAAGGAACGTGACGAAATCCGTCCCGCCCACATCATGATTCGTGGTGCTTATGACGATCTGGGCGAGCAGGTCGAACGTGGAACACCGGCGTTCCTTCCGGCAATGGCTGACGTAAGCGACCGACAAAGCAATCGCATGGATCTGGCGAATTGGTTCGTATCGAAAGACCATCCGCTCACAGCTCGCGTTGCAGTCAACCGCTTTTGGCAACAACTGTTCGGTGTGGGGATCGTAAAAACATCAGAGGACATTGGCGCTCAGGGCGAATGGCCAAGCCATCCTGATCTCCTGAATCACCTAGCTGCACGATTTGTGACCTCAGGCTGGGATGTCAAAGCCTTGATAAAAGAAATGGTGATGTCAACAACCTACCAGCAGAGTTCACGGGCAACGCCACACGAATACGAGACCGACCCAGAGAATCGGCTGTTGGCACGGGGTTCAAGATACAGGCTGGATGCTGAGGTCATTCGCGATCAGATCCTCGCGACTAGCGGCGTTTTGAATTCAAAAATGGGTGGAAAGAGCGTCAAACCTCCTCAACCCGAGGGGCTCTGGAAATCCGTTTCGCTACCGAGTTCCTACCCAAGTCGCTACGTTCCCGACACGGGTGATCAGGTCGTACGAAGGAGTGTTTACACTTTTTGGAAACGCGGATTACCACCGCCTCAAATGACCATTCTTAACGCTCCTACACGAGAAGACTGTACCGCCCGGCGGGAACGCACCAACACTCCGTTGCAAGCTTTGTTGCTGATGAACGAACAGCAGTACATGAAAGCAGCACAACATTTGGCAGTACAAGCACTCAACCTTAAAGCAGAGCGGCGCTTGCCTGGCATTTACGAAACCATCACAGGCAGAGTTCCTGACACCCGTGAGCAGGAGGTATTGCAAAACGCGTTCAATGACTTTGAAAGTTTTTATTCCGAACGCCCTGCGTTAGCGAAATCGTTGGTGGATGACAACATTGCCCCACACCACGCCGCACATACCATCGCGGCGTGGACAATGATTATCAACACCATTTACAACTTGGACATCACGAAAACCCGATCGTGATCAGTTCAGGCCAGCCACCTTCTCATTTGAGAAAAATAGCGATGGATCAAACAAATCCACTTTCACAAGCTCGCCGACAATTCCTGAAAACTTCTGGAATGGGACTGGGTGTTACCGCGTTGGGTTCACTGCTGCCGCAAAATGCCATCGCCCAAACGAACAAGGCCCCACACGCCAAACATGTCATTTTTCTTTTCATGGCAGGGGCCCCCAGTCTAGTCGATCTGTTTGATTACAAACCTGACCTCGAAAAACAATTCAAGAAACCGTTACCCGAGAGCATTAGCCAGGGGCAGCGGGTGACCGCAATGACTCGCGGCAAGGAACAATTAGTCGTCCCCTCAATGTTCAAGTTCAATCGATCAGGGGAAAACGGACTTTGGATGAGCGAGTTATTGCCGCATCTTTCAAAACAGTCAGATCATCTATGCATCCTGAAATCTTTGAACACAAATGCAATCAACCACGACCCGGCAAAAACATTCGTTTGCACAGGATCAGAGCTACCTGGAAAGGCGAGTATGGGGGCATGGTTGAGCTATGGCCTGGGGGCGATCAATAAGGACTTGCCCGACTTTATCGTTTTAAACTCAGCGTTTTGGACAGGTGGAACGAGGAACGTTCAGGGACTTTACAGCCGACTTTGGGGAAGCGGGTTTCTACCATCAAAGTATCAGGGAGTCGCTTTCCAAACCAATGGCGATCCTGTGCTGTTTTTGTCCAACCCGAAGGGAGTCGCATCCGATGTTCGGCGGAGGATGCTGGATGCGGCAGGTGAACTCAACCGCAAACACATGGCTGAAATCGGGGATCACGAAATTGAAACCACCATTTCCCAACAAGAAATGGCTTTCCGAATGCAAACTTCGGTCCCCGAGTTAACAGACTTGTCTCAGGAATCTAAGGAGACATTGGAAGCCTACGGACCTGAGGTGAGCAAGAACGGGTCGTTTGCAAGAAACTGCTTGCTGGCCCGAAGAATGGTGGAACGTGGTGTGCGTTTCATACAGTTATTCCATCGTGGCTGGGACCACCACTCGATTCTCCCCAAACAACTTCGGGGTCAAGCCTACGATGTCGACCAAGCCAGCGCCGCACTTATCCAAGATCTGGACCAGCGCGGACTATTGGATGATACGCTGATTGTTTTTGCCGGTGAGTTTGGACGGACCGTTTACGGTCAAGGCAAGCTCGCAAGAGATGACTATGGTCGTGACCACCATCCACGCTGTTTCTCGGGCTGGCTTGCCGGTGGTGGAATCAAGGGTGGAATATCATATGGGAAAACCGACGACTTCAGTTACAACGTTGCAGAGAATCCTGTAGCAGTCAGGGACCTGCACGCCACCCTGTTGCACCAATTAGGAATCGACTATCAAAAGCTGAGCTTTCCGTTTCAGGGCTTGGACCAAAAACTGACGGGCGTGGAACCGGCACGGGTCGTCACAGAAATTTTAAGCTGAACCCGCTCGCCCAAATCGAATTCGTTTCTTTACTGGCTTGGTCACCTCACGGGTTTCCACACGTGCACTGTCATGGAAGATGAGCAGCTCTACCCGGCGAAGGTGATGAGAAAGAAACTCGTGGAAAAATCACTGCCACAAGAACGAAAGTCACCTATCGTCTGGAACCGCAGCATACACGTCGTGGTAACGAATGCGGGCATTTTGAAATCCTGAGACTTCTTTAATGAATCTTACGTTCAGAGTCGTACCAGCATCAATTTCAAATTCATTTTTCATCACCTCATTTCCTTGAAAGGCGTTGCCGTGTGATTCCCACATTCCAGCACAGTTTGCCCTTCACCCACTGCCAAAACCGAGAACCACACACTGCGTTATCCCGCACAAAATCACAATCTGCCTACGTTAAACACTCTTCAACAAGACAAATTCAACAAGGGATCTGATACATGGCGACGATCATTCAGGTTGCTTCAAAACAATGTCCTGCTCATCCTCTTCGACTGGGACACCATTGAGTGTGCGGCTTAAGATTCGATGGCGAAACACGCCGGGTTCCGAGAAATCAAACTGGCAGAATTCACGAATCGTTCCCGCCGGCCCTTCCCCTGTTCGCTCCCAAAGCAGTTTGTCGTCTTGCACGGAAACGAGAACCCCAGTCATGTGAACGCCCGTTGAAGTCTGATACTGCTTAACGATTTTTCTCTGTTTAGTGCTGAAACTGTAGATCCCCCGTGCCTCGAATGCATCTTTGGCAGAACCTCCTTCAGGAATACTGGTCCACTCATGAAGGATGACCGTTCCTGTTTCTGTTTTCTTTCCAGTTGAAGTAATCATCTGAGTCGACTTTGCTGCACCATAAGCTTTGCTGCCCATATTTTCATATTTGCCGGCATAGGTTGCCAATAAGGGCGCGAGGACTTCGAGTCTTTTGGGATCCTGCACATTCATCCCAGCATCTTCACGCGTCCATATCCAGGGCTCGCGATCCAAACTTATCTGAGTGTAAAGCTGATCACCGACTACCTGCGCAACATAGGACATCCCAAACGGCTGCCAATCATGAGCTTTGTCCTCTGGTAAAATGCGTTTGTTCTCAGCATATTTAACTGCTAGTGTCTTCTCGCTTGCCGGCGTCACGTTGAACTTGCCTTCCCAAAGCGAGTCCCCCTCATCGGAATTTCCCGTCACTCGCCAGACATGCTCGAATGCCCCTTCCTTATCACCAGGCTTGATTTGATACTTGTGCTTCACTGGTGTTCCTTCGACGCTCACATTCGTAATGATCCACGTACCAACGAGCTTGTTCATGTGCTCCTCTGGACTCGACTCTTCCGTTTGAGCTTGGACTGTCTGACACGACATCAAAACGGCAGATAAAAACACACCTCCAAAGAGTCGCTTGAACACTGAGAGTACTGACATAGATCGTTCCATTTGTTTACTGTGAAGAACTGATTATCCAGGAGGCATCAAAGCCTTGATCAAACAGCTTGCAACCGACGCATTTCGAGACACTCACACCACCATTAACATTGTTGGCATGGCTCATGCAAATCTCAAACAAGAACGCAGATAGCGAGCACGATAATCAATCCTGATCCTCCCACGGGTCAGTGCGTGTTTCTTCGCCACACTGACCAGCAAAAAATGCTGATGCGGAAAAGAAAGATTCCAAAGGAACCGAAACAGTCAACCGCCCTCGGTTCCAATTGCAATAGAATCTAAGCGCCAATGAACTCCATAGTGGAATGTTCGGTAATTAAAACGTCGGCGATGAGTTAGTCGAAAACCTGAACAACGAATTCATTCCGACCAGTAGTCACTCGGTTTTCCTGAGCCTTTCCGCTTGCCCTTCTCAAGTACCTCCATGTTGAAAACAAGCCCAATCAAATTGACGCTCCTGCCCATCTTTTCATTGATGTTCATGGCCGAAGTGTCAGCACAATGGGTCAGCATTCCTCTTCCCGGCAATCACCCAGAAGTCTTTGCGCTGGCTACCCACCACGAGAAGGGATTGGTGATCGGCACGGGCGGATTGCCCAATTCTCAAACCAACGCCACTGGAATTCTGTGGTCCTCTGACCACGGCACCACTGTCGAGTCACGAAGCAAAGGCTTGGGGACAAGTCGCTTTGAACAATTATTTCGCTCCCTGCACAGCAGTCATGCATTGCTTGTTGCAGCGAGTGCTGATGGTGTTTACTTCTCTGAGAACGACGGCAAAACCTGGGAGAAGCGTTCCGAGGGATTACCGGTAATTCCTAAAACTGGAAAGAAGAGTTCAAATGCGTTGACGTCATTAAATGACACCATCTTTTGCGGGACTCCATCCGGCGTCTTTCGAACAGACAACAAGGGAAAGAGCTGGACCAATTGCAGTTCAGGACTTGCCAACCCTGACGTTCGGGCGTTGACAACTCTCGGCAACCTGGTGTTTGCATCGACTGATGGCGATGGTGTTCATTGCTCGTCTGATGGCGGAAACACTTGGTTTGCTGCCAACAAAGGCATGCCCACCGGAGCTCGATCACGCGCATTGATTGCGAGTGCAGACACGCTATTCGCTGGCACACCGTTCGGAACGTTTCGCAGCACCGACAAAGGAAAGTCATGGACGGCCACCGTTGCTGCAGCCAACGCAAGATCTTTTGCCGTGGGAACAGATGTCGTTGCGTTGGGCGCATTCCGTGGCAGCGGTTCCGTGTACATCAGCATGGACAACGGCGATCACTGGAAAGACGTCAGTAGTAACTTACCTCGAGGCGGCATCGGTGTCTGGGCGTTGGCGATCGACGACCGAAATCTTTATGCCGCGGTGAACCGACAGGGCCTGTGGCGTATCTCTCTGGACGAACTTGAAAAAATCAAAACCAAGGCACCCACCCCACAATCGGGAACACCTGACATGACTCAAATCATTGCCTCACATCCGCTGATCTCAGCCTTGGATCCCAATCACGATGGTGAGATTTCAGCCGCGGAAATACAGGATGCAAAACTGACCCTCAAATCACTCGACAAGAACAAGGACGGCAAGATTTCGGCAGCAGAACTGGGACGTTCCGAAACGGACGCACCAGCAGCAGGCAGCCCCATGACTGCTCGGCCAACCGGCCCCACACAAGCTGTCTCGAGGCTTCGAGGCTTGGACATTAATGGTGACGGCAAAGTCACACGAGGCGAAATCCCAATCCGTATGCAGCGGATCCTCGACCGCGCAGACAGCAACGGAGACGACGCGTTAGACATGCAGGAAATCGAACGCTTTGGAAAAAGCCTTGGCCGCGGCGGAACCAACTAAAGCCAACGGACTTCCTTCTCACGTTTATCCCCACCGCGAGAGAACATTCGCAGGTATTGAATGCCAAATCTATCTGAAAATATCGCTTTTACGAACATCCCAAGTGACCTGAAAATCTCAACCAAACGCCAACCGGCAGACATTTTCACAAAACCAACTAAAAAACGATCTTTGCCTCAGCAACACGGGTGTCTTCCACGCACTGCTGTATACAGGAAAGCCTCCGGTTAAAACGAAGTTACGGGGGCTAGTCATCTCACCAGCCCCAGGAACGCACCATGAGTTTTGCAATACGGAACAGCGGCCCTCACAGCGGCTGTCTCTTATACACATCTGACGCTGCCGACGACTCCTTACGTGTAGAT
>CAJXTM010000052.1 GCA_913061385.1 uncultured Rhodopirellula sp.
CAAACAGTGGGTTTTCGTCGGTTGTCAGCCAAGTGGCAAAAGCTTGACGTCGATCACCAGTCGAATTCTCGATGCTCTCTTTCCCGGTTTTGTTTACACCCGGGACCCATGGTTTTACCGTTTTGCCGGTGGTTGGCAGTGTGACCTCACCATCGTCACGGGACCAAAGCAGGATTTCCTCCTTGCGTGAAGTCCTTGATCTCTCGATGCGATTGAAAAAGGCGCTGAGCCCGTAGTAGTTCTCCTGCGTCCAACGTTCAAATGGATGGTTATGGCATTTTGCACATTGGATTCTCGTGCCAAGAAATACCTGCGCCGCCGTCTCCATTGCATCGCTGGTATCACCAGCCGAGCGGTAGAAGTTGCCAGCTGGGTACTGTCGGGTGCTGCCGGTTGCGAGCAAGATGTCTCGGGCAAAAGCATCATAAGGCTGGTTGATCAGTACGCTGGTTTCAAGCCAACGATTGAATTTGTGTGAACTCGCTGTCCCAATCAACTTGGTGGAAACGCGTAGTAAGTCGCCCCACTTTTGTGCCCAGAAACGTGCAAACTCTTTTCGTTGCAAAAGTCCATTGATCAATGTTTTCCGTTTGTCAGAACTGGTGTCAGTGATGAAAGTACTTGCTTCCTGTTCGGTGGGAAGGATGCCAATTGTGTCGATGAACACGCGTCGCACGAACTCATGGTCCTGGCATCGCCCAGTCGGAAGGAATTGCAGTTTTTTTAGTTTGGCGTGGACGTGGACATCGACTTCATTTGCTGGGGCAGATGCTGCCCACTGGAAATCTTTGTTGTCCCTGACGAAAGTCATTAATGGCGTTTTTATATGGTTCAGGTAACGAACAATGATTGCGGACTCACCGCGTCGTAATCCGGTAACCAAGCCTGCGCGGTTCGCCACTGCAACCAGTGGGTCCGAGGTTTCGTATTTCGCCAATTGGGTAACATCGCGTTGCTTGCCATCTTCAAAGGTGGCAATGACTGAAAATTGCTGTTGCCAAGCTGGAGATGCTAGGAGCCTGTTTTGTCCTGGGAAAACTTCAATCCCGATACAAGCTGGTTCGGTTTCACTATCTCGGCATCCCTCGGCAATCCAGTCATGCAGGACGGTGTAGGGACGTTCTGAAACTGAAAAGCGTTTTCCCCCTTGGTGGGCGATTTGCATGCTGGGCTTTTGCAGTATCAAACTCTTGGCAGGTTCGATCGGATTGATGCGACGCCCGAACATTTCTTGCGTCAACGAGACCCGATCCAGTTCGCGATCAGATCCAAACAGCGACAGTTGGAAACCTGCTTTTCCGTGGGGTGCTCCATGGCACGATCCACCACTGCATCCGGTTTGGGCAAGCACCGGCAGGACGTCATAGTCGAATGAAATCAGCTGGGGTTTGTCAGCGTTTGCGACGGTGATTGTGACTTGCGTTGTCAGGTTCTTCCAGCGAATGGTGATAGTGGTCTGCCCGTTGACCTTTGGGCTGACCAGTCCAGTTTCAGAGACAGCAACCATATCTGTGTCTGTGTCGTAATTGCAATCGCGAGTGACGTCGAGAGTTTGTTCGTTCTGAGAAACCGTCACGATCAACTGCAGTGGATCACGTTTGCCAGTGATTTTGAAAGTTTTGGGATAGGCCTCGAGCGTCTCATTCCTATTCGCTTGATCAGCGCTGCAAACCTGAGTATTGGGGGCAGTCAGCCCCAGGCAAGACAGGACAGCGAATATCGCAAGGAACCGTCGGGTTTCTTCTGTCGAAATTTGGGACACCCAAAGAATCATTCTTCTTTCCTTTTGTACGGGGTAACGACAACGGCGATTGTGCATCCTACGTTTGCCGGGATCGTAGCGAACTCTTCAAAGTCCCGTTTGATGTGTTCAGTCAGGTCAAGCGGAATGTGCATGCGATGGCCATCCATCTCGCATTGCCCGAAAATCCTCAAATGCTTCAGGGTTCGGTTTGGGATCTTTTCAGGTAGGTGTATCTGCACTTCAGCCTCGTTCTTTTTTTCCTCGATGTGGCCGTCAACTTGGCAGGGCTTTCCGTCAAGTTCGGCATGCAAGGTGATTGGGCCGTTAAACCCTCGGCGGTCTGCACGAATAAGTACAGGCAGAGTTTCGTCGTTGAACCAAACTTGACGGTGCGGCTTGTCATTGCGGATTCGCCGGTCGCCCTGCTTAACCTGAGCGAGTCGAAGTATTGTCGGCGCCAAGTCGTTGCGAATGGAGACGCAGTATTCGAATCCGATTCCAGATCGCTTAAGGACTTCGCGGATTTCAATACGGTAGGTGTCTGTTTCGGGAACGTTATATCTGAGACTGCCGCTGGGATCACGTCCAAAGTGATGGTCTCGCACTTTCTGATCATTGCGAAACAACCTCAGATCACCCACGAAGGGACCATCGGTTGATTGGAAATTGATCGTGAGTGTTTCTCCCTTGCGTGCATCAAAGGCGACGCTGTCAACCTCATCTACTGACTCAATCTTGCCGCAGAATAGGGCAGGCACCGGAATTTGTTCATTATTTGCTTCCGTATAAACAGGAAGATCCGATTTGATGAAAGTCGACAGGACTGAACTCTGGGGGACAAAACCGAGACCCGGTGCCTCGCTCATGCCGATGTGGATGACTTGCTCACAAAGAGGTGCTGATTGTGAAACGGTCGTGGCACGTACTCGTCGGGTCTCACCTCGTCGGATTGCAGCAGGACTGGTGCGACCCACTGTTGGTGTTTTGCTGACTCGTACGTGCATTCGCAGGCCTCCGCGATATTCCACATCCTTGATCGTCAGGTGGTGAGTGCCAGAGTAGGTTGCAGTCCATTCCAAGACAGGGTCACTACCGCTGATCGGGTGATCATCTGCAAACTTCAGTTCTTGTTTGTTTTGGTCCGATAGGACTAGCACGCCATCGATTGAACTGCCGATCCGTGAGCCAATGATTTCGGCAAAGAATTGTTGACCTTTCTCACACTCAAATCGAATCGTGGTATCACCGTTGCCCTGTGATTTAAGATCGATACCAAACGGTGGCTTCAGTGGAGCGTCGGCTTCAGATGGAATACTTTGGCTGGAGGGAGACGTGACGAAAAAAAGTAACGCTTGCGAGACAGAATCGGCGGTGTAGACGCGAATCGCCACAAGTCCGCCCAGCGGTTTTGTCGGAGTCAGGCGGTAACGGACACGATTGCGATCTTTGTTCTCGGGGTCCAGGATTTCAATGGTTGCAGGTGAGCTGCACCATAGGTCAGCGATCTCTCCGGATTCGGAACGAAGATTTTGACCCGTCAGCGTAATTTCGCTCGGCTCAGTTGGGTGCAACGTGACTTGATCTGAGTCTCGAAGTTCAACCGCCAAGGCAGAGGGCAATCGTGCAGAGAACGTCAGTGGCAGAATGCAACAAAATGCAAACGCTCTCATCCACGACTGTGCGGAATGCCTCAGTTGAAACCTGCTGTGCAGAATCAATCTTTCATCGTGCCACTTACCAATTTTTAAGCCCATTACGGAACCTCGACCATGTACAGGTCGAACTTGCCCGCCTGTTCACCGACGTACACCAGATGCTTCCCGTCTGGGTGCCAAGTCGGATAGTCATCGCGTTCTTCGGAATCCGTTATGCGTTGGGAGGCAGAGCCATCTATGTTCATGACATAGATTTCATAATTGCCATCACGGGTGCTTGTGTATGCAATCCGTTGGCCATCGGGTGAGACCATTGGGCGGATGTCCATCAAAGTGTTGTTCGTGAGTCGCTTTTCATCTGAGCCATCAAGATTCATCGAATAGATTTCATAATTATTCTCTCGGCTATTGGAAAATACGAGACGTTTTCCATCTGGCGTGAATGTAGGCCAATTGCTGATTCCCTGAGTTTCGTTGAGCTGTTTCTTGTCTGTACCATCGGGTTTCACTGACCACAGATGCTGTGGGCCTGTTTCTGCAAATGCATAGACAACAAGGTCACTCGCCGGAGAAAAACAGGGGCTCCGTGTGCCTCCGCGACCACTGTGGGTGATGTAGGCATCTTTTTTGCTTTGTTGTTCTCTAATCACAAGCCGTGCCGAAAGGTTTCCTGTGCACTCCGTGAAAACGATATACCGACCATCCGGCGAAAAGAATGGTTCCAGCTGATGTTTGTCACCGGAGTTTTCGAACATAGGCTCGGGGGTCGATTCATTCAGCCGAATCCGCATCATGCGAATCAAGTCCGGAGCCTCGTCATAACAATAAACCAGTTCCTTCCCTTCATCGAGGAAGCGGGGATCGCGTTTCAGGGTTCCATCATGCGTCAATCGTACTGGTTCTGACGCATTCAGCGTGGTAGTCCAGAGAATCGTGCACAGAATGATTGGATGTAATTGGAAATGTGTCATTGTTTGGCTCAGGAATCTGTCAGCTTGACTTGGGCTACAGCAGCTCATGGATCAGGCTGCCGCCATCGAGGACTTTCATTTCAGCTCGCTCTCTTGCTCCGATCCCACATAATTCGCTGATGGTTGTTCCGGCCATCAACGGGGTAATGGGGCGTGTTACCGGGTGTTCTGCCTTGGCGTCGCTTTGACCAATGCAACGTCCCGGTTGGACACCAGCGCCTGCCCATATCGAGAAGTAACAGTGTTGCCAGTGCTCTCGTGCAGCCCGGTTGCTGATCCGCGGTGTTCTACCAAACTCACCCATGGCAATCACAAGGGTGTCTTCCATCAGGCCCCGGTCATAAAGGTCGTCCAGCAGGGCACTGAATGCGCGGTCGAAAATCGGACAGTGCCGATCCTGGAGCAGTTCAAAATTATAGATGTGGGTATCCCAGCCAAAGTCCCCGTTGGGGGTAAATGTTTCGACGTACTCGCTCCAGTTGACTTGTACATAGGGAACCTGAGCTTCTACCAAACGTCTGGCAAGCAAACAGCTTTGTCCAAACGTGGTCTGGCCATATGCATCTCGCGTGCTTTCTGATTCCTGTGTCAGATCAAATGCCTCGCGTGCACCGGGTTGTGTCAGCAAGCTATAAGCTGCCTGATAGGATCGTTTCCAGTCACTGATGCGGGCATTTTCCAATTGCCTTTGGGTTTGATCCAGTTGCTGTAGAAGTTGTCTGCGATCGGTTATTCGATTAGGCGTTATTCCCGGCAGCATTTTCAGGGTTGGGATTCCGACTTTTCCCTGTTCACTGCAGCTGACCAAAAATGGGTCGTACGCTTTTCCAAGTGTGCCTCCGCCATAACCTTCGATACGTCGTGGCAAGTCCCTTGGGATTCCCTGTCCGACATAGAAAAAAGGTGGCAAGGCGTCGTGCTGTCCACGGTGCTTGGCCAGAATGGAGCCAAAGTTGGGTTGGACAGGGCCCGCGTTTTCCTCGTAGCCAGTCAGGCCGACCGTACCAGCGCCAGGATGCCCACCGTTACTGGTACGCATCGAACGGATCACACTGAATTTGTCACTGCGAGATGCCAGACGCGGAAGCAGTTCAGTAAATCGCATCCCTGTTGTTCTGGTGGGGATGGTTCCAAACGGACCGCGGTACTCCATCGGGGCATCAGGCTTTGGGTCGACCATGTCGATATGACTTGGTCCGCCCCAGAGCCAAAGCAACAAGACCGATTTTGCTTTGGCACGCCGTCTGGCTTCCTCTGTCTCGGCAAATGTCGGTATTCCGGCCCCAAGAGCAACTGGAATGCTGGCTGCAGTTTTTAGAAAGCCTCGGCGTCCGACGCCATTGCAGGTATTCGCTTTGAATTGTCCGAATTCGAGCATGCAGGGTTCCAGCGGAGGGATGGAGGAGCAAAAGGAGGCGGGGGAGGATGCGTGGATGATCGGAGGGATGCGTGGAGGCGGGCAAGGATGCACTGTCCCTTTCATTCTATTGCACCATCACTGGCAACGACTTTCAATACATTGTCAGGCAGGATAGCTCAAAAAGATAGTTCTAGGCAAAACCAGCAAATGGCGTAAAGCAGGCGTGGGGGGCAGCTTTTTTCTATCTGTTGGCAGGGGTGAAGTCATCGATAACAGCCAACTATGCCGCTATCGCCGTCTACGTTCCAGATAAACCAAGAGGATTGTTGCATCAGGCCCGGTGAGAGTCGACAATAGATGTTCCCGCCGTTTCTCCTTCCACCAGTGCCATTTCCCCTACCGAGCCTACCGATGTTGCCGAGTTACTCGTTCAATCGAAGAGGCTTTCTTCATGCGACCGCCGCGGGTGTTGTCGGGTCGCTGGCACCAAGCGATCAATGTGTTCTGCTCGGTGACGCGAACCAGCAAACACAGGGTCAAGCCAAATCCGTGTTGCATGTTCACCTCAGTGGGGGGGCAAGCCAGTTGGATATGCTTGACCCCAAGCCTGATGCTCCTGCGGAAGTTCGTGGGGAATTCAAGCCGATTGCTACGGCGGTTCCGGGGATTGCTGTTTGTGAACATCTTCCGGGGATTGCCAAGCAGATGCAGCGTTGGGCGATTGTACGCACGCTTGCACATCGTGAACACAATCATTTATTGGCGACCCACGTCGCGTTGACTGGGCGTCCTACACCCATTCCGCGCGGCGGTACGGATCTGGATCGAGTTGAGTCGCGCAACGACTTTCCAAATTTCGCTGCCGCGCTCGATTTTGTACGCCCACGAACTGACGGTATTCCAACCGCAGTCTCGCTGCCCAACTATTTCATTGAGGGACCACTCACTTGGCCGGGACAGCATGCTGGTTTTCTGGGAGCCAAACACGATCCTTGGCAGATCAACGGCGATCCCAATGATGATGCGTTCCGCATGCAGGCCCTGAGCATGCGTGAAGGCATCACTCAGCAGCGATTGCAATCCCGCCGCCAGTTGTTGGAACAACTGCAGAATCGACGCGCTGGAAATCTCAGTGGTGACGCTAGTTCGTTCCGGCAACAACAGGAAATAGCGATTAATCTTTTGACGTCAGGGAAGGTTGTCAACGCATTTGAGGTCGCCAAGGAATCCGCAGCAACACGTGATCGCTATGGTCGTAATCAATTTGGACAAAGTCTTTTGTTGGCACGCCGGTTGATCGAAGCCGGCGTTCCCATCGTGCAAGCAGCAATGGGGATCGTGCAAACGTGGGACACTCATACAGACAACTGGGGTAAATTGAAAAATAAACTGTTGCCACAATTGGATCAGGGTCTGGCTGCACTGATGGATGACTTGGAATCGTCCGGTTTGCTGCAGCAAACATTGGTTGTGGTGATGGGTGAGTTTGGCCGCACACCCAAAGTTTCCACCTTGCCGGGGCAAACTTTACCTGGCCGTGATCACTGGGCGCACACTTACTCGGGGCTCTTCGCCGGCGCGGGTGTCCGAGGTGGACAAGCCATTGGCGAAACTGATTCGCAGGCTGCTTATCCAATCACTCGATCGTATTCGCCGGCGGATTGCTTGACGACGGCTTTTCATGCGTTGGGTGTTGAAAGTGAAACGCAAATCATCGACCCACTGGATCGCCCCCATCAACTTTGTAACGGTCAGGTGATCGCGCCACTGTATACGGGGGCAGCAGAATGAAGTCGTCAAATTCAGTCCGCAGTAATTCAGTCCGCAGTGACTCAGTCCGCAGTAATTCAGTCCGCAGTGACTCAGTCAGTGCGTGCAATCACCCTCGCTTAGCTCGGCGTGAAGCGTTGCAGATTGGGTCGATTGGTCTGCTGGGGATGGGGCTCAATCATTTGACTGGGTTGCGTCAGGCCGTGGCTGCCGACAATGGGCCATTACAAGGCAAAGCGAAGTCCTGCATCTTTATTTTTCTGTCGGGTGGTTTATCGCAGCATGAAAGCTTCGATATGAAGCCGAACGCTCCCGATATGATTCGCGGTGAATTCAAACCCATTTCGACAAAAACGCCGGGGTTTCAAATTTGTGAGCACCTGCCGATGTTGGCGGAACGCAGTGATCAGTGGTCACTTTGCCGGTCGTTGACCCACGGATCCAATGAGCATTCGGCCGGCCATCACATGATTTTGACGGGGCATTCACAATTGCCTCCAGGTTTCAAGCCGAATGAACCCAGTCGCACAGATCGCCCTTCCATTGCTGCGATCGCAGGGCGTGCAACGGCATCCACCAATAACCTGCCGCCTGCTGTCGTTCTGCCGGAAAGACTTGTGCACAATTCGGGCCGAGTGATTCCCGGGCAGGACGCAGGAGAAATGGGACCGCAGCATGATCCGTGGATGATTAGAGCTTCTCCGTTTCATGCAAAGTCCTATGGTGCTTTTCCTGCGTATGCATTTGATCATCAGGAACGTGGGAATCCAGATAAGCGAGTTTTTCAGGCACCGCAGTTGAGCTTGCCTCATGGGTTGGGGATGCAACAAGTCAAAGGCCGCTTGCAGCTCCTCGAAACACTGCAAAACCAGCGACGGAGTTTGGATGGGTTCGCAGAGACACAGCAGTTTGACCGACTGCGGCAGGGAGCAATCGATCTGTTGACTGACTCGTCTGTACACCACGCTCTGGATGTTACCAATGCCGATGCAAAGTCGCTGGAACGATATGGCAATAACTCTTTTGGTTGGTCACTGCTAATGGCTCGGCGTCTGATTTCAACGGGAGTAAGCCTGGTGCAGGTGAATCTTGGAAATGATGAGACATGGGACACGCATGGGAATGCGTTTCCGCACCTGAAGAATAAACTCTTGCCACCAACTGATCGTGCACTCTCGGCCTTGCTTGACGATCTCAATGCGACTGGGGAACTGGATGAAACCTTGGTCGTGATGGCGAGTGAGTTTGGGCGAACACCGCAGATCAGTTTGTTGGAGAAACATTATGAGTCGCCAGGCCGCGATCACTGGGGAGCGGTGCAGTCTGTCTGGTTCGCAGGTGGTGGCGTTCATGGTGGAAACGTGATTGGAGCGTCTGATGCGCAGGGTGGATATCCGAGCGAACAGCCTGTGACGCCCGAGAATTTCGCTGCGACGATCTATCGTGCCCTAGGGATTCCAGACACAGCAGTTTGGCATGACGCGGCCGATCGACCCCACCAGATTTACCATGGTCAGCCAATTCCCGGTCTCACGTGAGCGATCCGGTCCTCTTATTCACTTTTTCACCTGTAGCTTTGAACGCGAGTCGTTCGCGATGACGAACCTTAAATCAATGCAATTCAAAACACCCGACTTGTGCCACATGCGTTTTACTTTCGCGATTTGCATGCTACTGATATGTCTTGTCAGTGGCTCAGCAACAGCACAGTCCATTACCGCTGTTACACCCCAGTCAGTACAGCCAGGAGTTGTTGCCAAGTTGACCGTTGTTGGCAAGGGATTCGACTCAACCCTGCGTTTTCTCACTCGCTGTGATTCGCAAATAACCATTGAATCAGTCGAGCCAGAAAAAGCGGTCATTCAATTCACGGTGCCAGCAGAGACTCCGTTAGGGCCAATCGGTTTGTGGGCAGCGACCAATGCAGGACCAGTCGCCCCCAGCATTCTCTTGATTGACGACCTGAGTGCGGTTTCGGATAACGGCAAGAATCATTCGATTGCAACCGCGCAGAAGATTCCTGCCGCAATCGCCATTGACGGCAAGAGTGATGGCGCGACGCTCGACTATTACCAGATCCACGTAGATGAAAATCAATGGATCACGGTTGAAGCACTCACGCAATGCCTCGCTTCGGCAATGGATCCTGCCATCAGATTACTGACTGTTGATGGAAAAGCTATTCTTGTGGCAGACGACGATGGTGTGGGATCTGAATGTCGATTTCGCCATCAATTCAAAGCTGCAGGCGATTATGTGGTCGAGATCAAAGATAGCGGATATGCAGCTGGCGGAAGTTATCACTTGCGGATTGGTGACTTTCCCTTGGTCAGCCATTGTTTTCCTCTTGCGGTAAAGCGTGGACAGGCGGCCACGGTCGATGTTTCGACGTTCGGAAAGCAAATTCCTGATCAACGCCAAGTTCCTCTGCAGAACGCGGTGTTCGATGAAGGTAGAAACCTTGCCTTTCGATTTGAAAATGGGCAGGCATCCGCTTGGCAATCGATTCATGTCAGTGCGGCGCCACAGTATACGGAAGGCGACGAAGCGAGTCCGTTAGTCTACCCGGTGGGTATCAACGGACGACTGGGTGTAGCAGGTGAACAAGATGAATACACAATTCAGGGGGTTAAGGATGAAACTGTTCGGTTTCGCTCAAAGACTCGCAGTCTTGGGGCAGCCACACTGTTAAAAATGCAGTTGGTGAATGATCAAGACAAGGTGGTGGCTGAGTCAAAAGTCACGGACGCGGACGAATGGATTTTTGACTACAAGTTTCCCAATGACGGATTGTTTCGCTTGCGGGCTTCGGACCTGTTGGGCCGCGGCGGTAAAGGTTTTGGTTACTTGGTGGAATTGATTCCCGCGGGCAACGTTGAGTTGTCGCTCAAACCTGATGCAAAAACCAAGGAAGAATTCGCGATTGAGCTCAAGCACGGAGCCTGTGTGCTGGACTTGCAGGTTGGGCGTTTCGGCTATGACGGCGAAGTGGAGCTTGCGTTCAGTCAGCCAGTTCAGGGCTTGCGGATTTTGAACCCGCGCGTGCCCGCAAAGGCCAAGGAAGTGAAAGTCTATTTGCTTGCTGATGAGTCGTGGAAGCCTGACAGTTCATCGCTGATAGAGCTGCGTGGAAAAGTTTCCGGCAAGGTCCCTGCAAAAGTGTCTCTCAACAGCTTGTCACTACATCGTATCAAACGCCCGCATGTTCCGTTTCCTGATGGATGGCGAGATGGAACGGTGTTGCTCAGTGGAACTGCTGCCGCTGCTGCGTATTATTCACTTGAGCCTGAGTCAGCCTGTCTCTTATACACATCTCCGAGCCCACGAGACCGAGGCTGATCTCG
>CAJXTM010000053.1 GCA_913061385.1 uncultured Rhodopirellula sp.
CGTCGGCAGCGTCAGATGTGTATAAGAGACAGAGTCAATGATATCAACGAATGATCCAAATACCCCATCACGCGCTTTCATGGTTGCCACCAAGACACCCTCTTTGGCCTGCAACGGCGAATCGGTCTCAATGATTCGAACTTCGGTCCCCTGCATTTTTTCGTTGTACGCAGTGTAGACCTCGCGGTAGTTGCCACTATTGATCAGGTAGTCACCACCGATAAATACAGAGACGGTTCCACTAGTCTGCTCTTGCACGTTTATATTCAGGATACCCGACAGTTCCTCGAGATCACGATACCGCTGATCTCTCAAACCAGTTGCATCACTTCGAATCAATCCTCCACCCTCAATGCCTGCAATCTGAGTATTGAGGTCTGCGATACGCCCCGACAGATGATTAATCTTGTTGGTCATATTGGTGAGTTCGCCATCCCACAACTCTCGCCGCTCAAGAACAGAATTTCGGGTGCGACGGATATTTGATGCAAGTGTCTCACCCTGCAAAACAACAAACTCCCGCAGTGCTCTGTCCGCTGGCTGGGCAGACAATTCATGCAGTGAGTTATTGAAGAGCGACAACTGCTGACTTAACCCTGAGTTGTCGAGATCCGTTGTGAGCTCTTCCAATTGGGAATAAGCGCTTTGCAGTGCTTCAGCGCCATCCAACGCTGACTTTGCCCGGTACATCCGCTCGATCAATGCCTTATCGACATGTTGAACAATACCAGTGGTCCGAACCCCTAGTCCCTTGATCAAGCCGCCATCGCGGACTGCAGAGGCAGACGCCTGCTGCAACTGTTGACGGATATAACCCGATGTATTGGCGTTGGCAATATTATTGCCAACTACCTGCAATCCGATTTGGGCCGCTTGCAGCGCACCTGCCGATTGCTGGATTGTTCCGATCAGGCTCATCGCCTAGTTCTCCCACGGCCACGAAAAGACCCTCGTCAGGAGTTATCGACCGTGGTAGCCCTCATAATCCATAAAAAAGACACCACCAGTGCAAGCAATATCATCAGGCATGTCTTTCCGAAGAGTCAATCAGAGCGGACGTCAAAATGCTGTCATTTTCCAAGCAGCACGAATGGAGAAGACTTATCCGCCCCAATCGTGTGAATGCACTCGTTCAATCCTTGTCCGACTTAGATGTGATTCGCAAGAACCTCGTCGACGGCTTCCAAACCCTGATCAGCCGTGTTGGCATCCTGATCATCCGCCAACAGCTCGACGACATCATCTTTGATCAACGGCAAACAGTTGCTAAGCATGACTTTGTCCGTTCGAGCGAGATCGGTCACATCGAACGCGTCAGCTTCTTGCAACCTATTGGGCAAGTCCACTCGATTGTATGCAAGTGGTCCCAACTGAGGTGCAGCTTCGCCCGAACCGGTCACAATCGTGCCCAATTGATTCATGACCAACAACGCATCGTTGACGGTTATGAAGCCGCTTCCGTCTACATCAAAGTAGTCTGGCCCAACCGCTCCCGGTGGGACAGGAACCGATGAGGAGTTCCGATTTTCGAGGTAGTTGATGATTAGCAATGGATCGATTGGCGTCAGCAAACCGTCTCCGTTGACATCGTATGGATTGGACGAATTCTGCAGACGACTGGCGTAGACCTGGACTGTCACCGTCGCCAACTCACTCTCTCGCCCGCTACTATCCGCAACTACGTACTGGAAGGTGTCAGTTCCAACAAATCTACCTGCTGGTGTGTAGAGCACCTGACCATCTTGCTGAACCACTGCCGACCCATTGGACGGTGTGATTTGAATACGAACCGACTGTGCATCGACAGTGCCGTCAGCATCAGTATCGTTGTCCAAAACATTGATCAGAACCGACTCTGCAACATAAGTAACCGCGACGTCATCTTCGGCAACCGGCGGTTTATTACTTGAGACGGTCACCAACGCCGCGTCACTTCTTGCTCCCAAATCATCCATCACGCTGTAGGTGAATGTATCGTTGTTGACTAGGTCTCCAAAGGCTCGGTAGGTAACAACTCCCTGAGCGTTGACAGAAACGGTTCCGTACGCGGGGACCAAACCGAACTCAACAGTGGACTCACGGATGACTCCATCTACATCCAGATCGTTGCTTAGCACATTAATGACGGTCATCCCATTTTCGTTGACATCAATTTCATCATCCATGACCCGCGGAGCATCATTGATGCCATCAATTCGCAGAGACACCGTTGTCAGCCCGCTTTGCAACCCTGCAGCATCGACTGCTCGGTAGGTGAAGAAGTCAATCAATGATTCACCCGGTTTGAGTGCTTGTATGGCAAACGACATTGTTGGGTCATAAGTGATCTGACCGCTGACCGCATCCAAGTCAAGCATTGCCCCAAATGCACTGAATCCACCACCAAGAACGACTTTCAGAGATTCGTCATCATTGGTAAGCAAATCGGGATCAAGATCATTACCCAACAATGCACTTTCTGGGATCAGCAAAATCGTATCCTCATCACTATCGCTGAGCGTATCTGGAACGGCGATGGGAGCATCATTCACTTCTGAAACTTCAATGGACACATCGACGGGATCACTGAGCCCTCCTTCGGAATCACGTGCAGTGACGCTGAGAACAACGGGACCACTGTTTTGGGTGTTCTGATGCACTGCGGTGGTGAACTGCAACACACCATCGGGATTGATTGTGGGTTGTATCGCAAACAGTGATGCCTGCAGTGCCGTCAATTCAGCAATTTCAAAGGCCACTGTCTGACCAGACTCATCCGCCGGGCCTGGACTGACATTACTAAACACAGTCTGGGAATACGGCCCACTGTCCTCGGCAAGACTGACAACTGGATTATCCAGATCGAATGTTGGTGGATTATTGACTCCTACCACAGTGATAGTGACCTGGCGGGGCGGATCGCTAACCCATTTATCCTCATTGGCCAAGCTCATTGGACCATCATCGACGAGTGTCACATCAAAGACCACAACGCCACTCACATCATCTTTCAAGGTGTAGTTGAGGGTTGCTGACTGGCTTCCACGATTGATAACCGCGGTTGGCAAAGTCTCGAAAATATCAGTCGATCCTGACACCACATCAAACACAAACAAAAGGGTCTGACTATCTTCGTCCGATGCTGTCTCCGGAGCAGGCATAACATTAGTCGCCCAATCAGAAACGGAAATCACACCATCATTTTCGAAGTGCTGCTGATCAACGACCCCACTGAATCGTGGCTTGTCATTCACAGCGGCAACATTCACGATCACAGTCTTGGTCGCGACGCGTGGCTCTGAGTAAACCGTGCCATCAATCGCCACACTCTGACCGTCATCAATAACGGTATACACAAATTCATCTTGGCCATTGAAGTCGACCCGTGGGGTGTACCTTAGCTTTATTTCACCATTTTCCTCGACGTAGTTGACAATGCCACCATTTCGACTGTCAGTGGGGAATGCCGTGGGTGCCAATGTCACACTTTGATTGCCACCATCGGTTGGGAAATCTTCATTTTCCGGACCGGCCACGAACGGCGCCAACAAAACAGCCGCATCGATTTCAAACGTTACATCCTCACGAATATCGTAGGTCAGGTCGGTAGGAGTGACCTCCGTCGGCGGATCATTGACAGGCCGAATATCGATTGTGATCGTCAACGGAACTGAAGAATTCAGATCACCACGATTCAGAGTATCCAATCCATCATCAACAAGTACGACTTCGAACTCAAACGCTCCAAACACATCAGCAGCAGGCTTGAAATTGAGCACACCTGTTGTCTGATCGATTGCGGGTGCAATGCTAAAGAAATCGCTGACACTCAAGTTGGGATCGTTGTAGAAGCTAGGCTGTCCCACAAGCTCAACGTCAAAGAAAAGGCCCTGCGAAAGTTCATCGAACGCCGTTAACAGTGGCCCACCGAGGATATTGATGGCGTAATTTGGACGAGTGAACTCGGCACTGTCCTCCAACACAACCACTTCTTCGGTCTCTAGCGTGAACACAGGCCGATCATTCACAGCATTCATCTGCAAGTAAACGCGATTTGTTCGGGTCAAACGATCCTCTACCAGGGTGCCCGTGGCCAGATCGTAAGTTTCACCGTTACCGGTTTTGTTGTCCTCGACCGTATACAGGAATGAGTCAAGTCCACCAAACACCTCGTTGAAATCCAATGGCGGTGTGTACCGCAACTCGGTGATCAAGCCAGTCCCTTGATCGACGACAGGCACCAAACGCCCCCCACGATCCGTGACCACAACGGCAGGATCCAACTCTGAAGGAGAGCCAAAATCAATCAGTTCAAGCCGCTGCTCAGATGCGGTATCAAAAGGCACCGCACCTGGAAAGATATCGACGAGTTCATTTTCTGGCCCGACCGTAAAGACATCAAACAATCCCACTTGTTGATAACCAACACCAGTTGCTGAAGTCACAGGAATTACATAGTCCTGCATCACACCACCACTTTGCGTATTGTCCTCGCGAAGCGTGTATGTGATCGGAGCCTGCCCCAGTGCGTCCTCAGCAGCCACCTGCCAGGCATCATCAGATTCATTGGGATTGGTAGCTGCCGAGCCAACAACACTGCTATTCAACCGAGGACCATCATTAACAGGTCGCACATTGATCGTGATCGTTTCAACAGTGGTCCGAGGAGTGAAAGGCTCGCCTGGATCTTTCGGAGCGTCAGTCGCCGTCACGATCATGGTGGCCTTACCAACAGCGTCAGGGTACGTGACGACTGTCAAATCTCCTGTGGGGGTGAGCGTCGCCGACTGGATCAGATCATTGGGCGTACTTGAATCAAGTGAAACAGAGAACGACACATTCTGATGAGTCGTCTCATCGATCGCGGTCACCGGACCAGGCAGAATATCTTCGGCAAAACCGGCTACCACAGTGCCAATTTCATCGTCACGCTCGAGTATATCGATGGTTAGGTTAGGAATATCAAATCCCGGAGCGTCGTTGGTCTCGGCAACCGAAATTGATACGGTCCCCTGCTGATCAACCAGTGAAGTTTCTCGGGGTTGGTCAAAGTCTTGGTATCCCTGATTCAACGCCGATGCACTTGCCAGTCCGTCATCTTGAATGCGATAAGTGAACGTCTCTGGGGAATTGAACGGCACACGTTCGTTGTAGTTCGGCGAGGCCGTAAAAGTACCCGACACGAAGGCAAAGTCATTGAATGTAAAGGTGTAAATCCCACCCTGATTACTATCCAGTGTGACATCCCCGGCTCCTGATGCTGGCCCAACAACGGTTCCCGCCAGAGTCGTAAACTCGACAACTCGTAGTTGCTGCAGTGCCTCGTTGAATGGCGACGGCAGCGTTGTGGTGTTCACATGCGGGGTGTTGGGTATCTCCGAAACACCATCGCCATTGATCAGTTGAACCGAGGTGAACGTAAACACGTCTAGCACATCATCACCTGACTCAGTGAATCCCAAGGCTCGATCGTGGGCGACAGGCGCATCATTCACAGGCTGGATCGCAACTGTGACCGTTGCTGGCAATGACTCAAGTACCTGCGTGTTCTGAGTGCCATCAATGAATTCATTGGTACCTAAATCCTTGACGGTGTACGAAAAGACGATGTCACCAAATTGATCCGTCGGCGGCACCAACTCCACATCACCCGTAGCAGGATTGACCGTAACACTACCACCCAGCGTATTGGTATTCCAACCAGCCGTAACCGATGCCACGATGATCCGCAGGTCGTTGTTATCAGCTTCCGACGGGTCAATGTTTTCATCATCGGCTGAGGCACGTGCACGCAGGTCGTTCTGAATCAGAAACGCCCCCGGAATGGTGAGTGGCGTATCCTCTGTCGGCTCAGGCACAACACCGGTTGCAAAGAACTGCTCCCAAGGAGTCAGGTCCGTGTCGGTAGCTGGGTCAAGATCAGCCACATCCATTCGAATTTGATCGTCACCGGCAACGGGAACGTCGTTCTGTGGCAGAATGGTAATTTCGGCCGTCGCAAGCGGCGCTGTCTCTCGCTGCCCATAAACGAATCGGTTGTTGACTAGGTCGATGGAAATTCCATCATCAGTTGCAACGAACGAAATTTCATCCAGATTTTCGGCATTTCCACCAACACCAGGTGCGTTGTCACGATTCAAGTCGGTGTCACCGATGTAATACATTTCAATCAGTGCACCGGCATGATCAAACAGGGCAATTGCTTGGCCACGGTTGGTTGTGAATGCTCGTCCCGCTGTGACGGCTGATTCCCCAATCACAATTTGATTAGCGTCAACGACTGAATCGATGGAGGCGGCTACACCCCAGCCTTGCTGCACAAAGGCGACATTCATCGCCCGCATCAGCTGATCAGCGGCTGACGCCTGCGCTGCCGGGGAAGCGGGATCTTCGAACGGTAGTAAATCGACACCTATATGACCGGTTGCCATTGGTGAATCACCCTCAGCAACCAATTCAAACACAACGGCATTGCCGTCAAGGGTGAGGGTGACTGAATCACCCACAGTTGGTTCTGCAATCACGTTGACAAGATTAGTTGAATTAGCATCAAAGCTTGTTCCCCCTCCGACAGCGTCCACATCCATTGCCATGAAGGAAACAGAAACAACATTGGTATTTGCCGTAACATTCATCGCAGGCGACTGGCCCGCAAACTCACCAGCAATTTTCGTCGCCAACGTAGCGGCAATACTATCGGCGTCATCAGTTGCCGGATTAACAAAGACTGAGACGGTTCCATCCCTTGGTTCAGTGGAATTAATATCCAAGAGTTCAAAGGTTGCGGTCGTCCCCGCATAGGCGATGCTAAACACATCACCCACCGTTGCATCAGCCACGGTTATCTCAACACCACCAGCTAATTCGTCAATCGTGAGATTATTTCCACTGCTGGCTGGAACTGCTGCAGAAACCGGAGCACCATCCCCCTGAACCTGAGTGATAACAAAGGTTTGATTGACTTCATTCATCAAACCTTCGTCACGCGGAGTCAGCGTCGAACCAACTGGGATGACAAACGGGGATGGATCTTCATTATCTGGGTTTGCAGAATCCAGCAGATCGCTCTGTGTAATTCGCAACGCCCGATCTTCCTCACCCGTCACTGCTGCAGCGGATGCATCAGGAATATCGTTCACTGGCAGAACACTTAGAGTCACAGTGGCATATGCGTTTGGCACATCACCATTAATCAAGCCGCTGTCCTGCGTGATGATACGATACGTGAATGTATCGACACCATTAAAGTCCGCATTGGGAGTGTAACTAAAATCACCTGTTTCCAAGAAATCAGTGGTTGCAAGTTCGAGCGTACCGAAGGTGGGCTCAACTCCAATCAAAAACTGAACGTCAGCGGGACTGACGGATTCATCTGGAATATCAACATCATTCGCGGTGATCGAATCATTAGGCGGAGTACTAAGAGTAGTGTCCTCATTGAACTCATAGAAATCATCCTGTAGCACAGGGATGACAACGGGAGTTACGTCAATCTGATAATCCTCGGTCTCACCACCAATATTAAACTCGGTAGGCGACAGCCCGGCGTCCTGGCTCACTCGAACACGCATCCAAGTGCGTCCGGCAACAGCGTCTTCGGGAGTGAAAATCGTCAAAACATTCAGTCCGCCATCGATATCACTGACAGGTTCATCCGTGATGACTTGTTCATCAGCGTCGAAGGTTCCACTCTGATCAAAGTCAACCCAGGCTTGCAGCAACCCTTGTCCCGCCACAGTGACTGGAACATTCGTGCCCCATGGATCCAAAGGATTCAGGAATCCGACGATATCCTCGGTCAACGCATCTGATGGGTCTGTTCCCGGAGTGATGAAGACAAGTTGGCCTGCCCCACCATCATCAAACAGTCCAACCGCAACACCATCCTCATCATCCAGTGCGTCCAGCGTCAGTTCCGTGCTTCCCGGCGTGTAAGCGACAGCACCTTGGAAATTCTGGACGGCAAATTCAGTTTGCATACGACCAGCGAGCAACCCTGTGATATCGCTTTCGGTTGCCCCAGCGGCATAAACCACGGGCACACGTCCGAATCCCGTTGTGCTGCCGCCTTCTGGCACTAGTTCGAAAACGAGGGTTACCGACTCGGTTGAAACGACCAGCGTGTCACCAACACTTGGCGTCATCGTCAATTCAACAAATGCTTTTGACGTTCCTGAATCGGTAATCGCAAACGGTCCATCACCAGGCTCTCCAGGATTCCCAGCTACATCAACGATGGCGTTATCATCCTGATCGACCACGAGAGCATCGAATTCACCGTCGACAAATCCCCCTAATCGCGGTGTAGAGCCGTCAATGATGGCGTGCCTTGGACCATCATCTGCAATCAGCGTGGCATAAGACGGATCGGCATCACCAAAATCGATCTCAACCTGGGGCATGATCACGGTGAACTGAGTCGAACCATCGGTTTGATTAGGTCGCAATCGATTACCGACGCGGTCGGCAATCAGAGTGTTATCGAGCTCAATCGTATAAACACCAGTGGGCTCCCAAAGTGTAGACAGAGGTGTCAACAACAAGACACCCGTCAACTCGTTGTAACCGACGTTGTAATCAACGCCTTCCTCAAGGAACTCACGATTCCGAGAGATGGTAATCGCTCGTGCCGAGATATTCGGATCGTTTGGATCGTCTACCGTCTGGTTGTCGACGCCTGTTCCCTGGTACGGCGAATTCGGCCCGGGGCCATCACCAAGCAGGATGGTGAAGTTTTCCAGAAGAGGATCCGTCACCCGCACGATGGTGGTTGTCGGATCAGTGTCCTCTCCAAGAGCATCGTTATCAACAGGATTCAACAGAACCGCGTACGGCGCGTCGGTATCGGCTCGATCGGTTGCACCTCGATCCTTGAAGATTGCGGAGCCACCGCCGCCTAGACCGGCATTGGAATCAACTCGCAGTTGTCCGTAGACATCGCGGTCCGGCGCAAAGATAGGAGAAGCAGGCAACCCAATTTCAGTCTTGAAGTTAAGGTAGTTCAGTCGGTCCTGCTCGGTGTTCTGCGAACTGTCAACCGCCAGCGAATCAGACTCAAGAATGTAGTTGCCATTACTGGCATCAAGGAACAACGGATCACCGGCAGCAGCCAAGATCGCATCCGTACCGATCGTTCCATTGTTGTTATTGTCTTGGAAGAAGTTGGATTTGACGACAGATTGAATCCCGGTGCCATTGATTCCGTTTGCCAAATCAGTCAACAGATTGTTGATCAGGGTCGGACTGGTTCGACCTTCCAGGCTAACACCAACACCGGTTCCACCATCACCCACGATGGTGTTATTGATGATTCTTCCGAAGCTGACGGGACGATTTGGATTCGCTGCCGCTTCACCGGCAAACCTGATCCCAGATGATCCTGCGATCACGTTGTTTTGAACGACAACACCGGGTACGAGATTCCCAGCATTGAGCTGAGGAAATTGAATCACGGATCCGGGGTGCGGTACGTTTCCGCCCGCCTGTGTTGCACCCGGCTCAATGTTAATCCCGCGCACTTGTGATTCAGTAATGAAGTTTGAGTCAATAATGAACACGCCTTGTGGTCGCTCGCGATTGCGATCGGCATCAATACCGCCGGGAACAATCGAGGCATCAACTGCTGCGTCACCGGCCTCGTTCAGAACGTCTTCTACGACATACCGCAGATCAGTGTCAAAAACTCTGGTGGAATCAACGTAAGGGGCAGCACCTTCCTCGAAGACGATGTACTGGTCCTCGGTGCGTCTGACCTCAAGTTGGTATTGCCCAAAGGCTGGATTGTTAAATCCAACAGGATTAGGAGCCACCTGCACGATTGCCGAATCTGCTGCAGCACCGGTCACCATCTCTCCGCGTTCTGCATATCCGATGACGATGTCATCGATATAGAACCCTTCATGATTGTTGTTGGTACTACGAATAGAACGACGATCACCAGGCTCGTCAGACAGTTCACCGAAGCCATCATTAATACTATGACCTCCGTCACCATCAACATCGACGCCGAGACTAAACGTCTCACTCATCGTACCGGCGGTACTAAAGTCAAATCGCAACTGCAAATTTGATTTTCCCGCATAGGTAGATAAATCAACACGAGCTTGGCGCCATTGTCCCGTATTGTCATGCAATTCCTGACGCAATTGCTGGTTCTCAGGACGAGGTGTCGCCGAGTTCAGTCCGTCATCAGAGAACTGTGATTTGAAAGCTGCAAGTTCCTGATTCAGAGCTGAGTTATTCGTTGTTACAAGTTCCCAATCTGTTCCGTTCTCACTGATGAAGACGCGAGCACTGTCACGGAAAGATTGAAAGCCAGAGTTGGATGCTTCACTGCCCAAGAAATAGTTGAAGTAAAGAGTTGGCCGATCGTGATAGTTCGATCCCGCCAAATCAAAGGTGTCAGTCTCCAGCGATCCATACCCACCACCCGGCATGTTGTACGTTCCAGCAATCAAGGGGTTGCTGGCAAGATCGTCCCCAATCTCCGGGTTAAGAATTCCATGCTGGGGTACTCCATCGGCTGCCTCAATACCGAAGTAGAGACTAGTACCTCCCTCAACAGCCTCGCGTGAGGAATCAGGAGCAGCATTGACACCGTGGCCCGGATCAGTTTCTCGCCGAGTGGTTGTATGCCACATATTGAAGTCGAGTGGCGAGAAGGCCAGACCCTCGACATTTGTTCGACCTGTGCTAACCTGTCTCTTATACACATCTCCGAGCCCACGAGACCGAGGCTG
>CAJXTM010000054.1 GCA_913061385.1 uncultured Rhodopirellula sp.
ACGAGATCAGCCTCGGTCTCGTGGGCTCGGAGATGTGTATAAGAGACAGAAATGACTCTCTTCAATACCGTTGAACCGGTTCCTTAAAGAAACCGACGACTTGCTTCTCGAATCCTAAATGCTGAGGTGCTAGGCTGTTGGGCCAGTTGGATTGGGATTGATGGCGAAATTCACGTTTTAGTGGCATATGTTCCTCTGAATCGATGCTCAGATTCGCTTGTTGGGCCTGTTCCCTTGCAGTGGTTTCCTGGCAACTTACATCGCTACAAATAAATCCCCAACCGCTGCGGCTACAGCATCAGCAATTAGGTGCGGTGGCGAGTAGTATTGGTACAGCGACAAGATATTTACCTTCAAGAGTTAAGCAACACGCGAATGTCCAAATCGAAATCCAAAAACGTTAAATCAGGCAAGCCGACCATGGCGTCGGTTGCCGATCGGTTTGATTGTTATCAAAAATCGGTCCAAACACCGGACCACGAGGTGGTGTTCTTTGAACAGGCCTATCGGGATGCGTACAAATCCAACCCTGTAGACCTACGCGAAGACTTTTGTGGAACTTTTGCAATCTGTTGCGACTGGGTCGCATCCAAATCGAAACGAACGGCCATCGGTGTCGATTTGTGTTCAGAGACGTTGCAGTGGGGGCGTGATAATAATCTCGCAAAGTTAAACAAGTCTCAAAGAAAACGTGTGCGACTGATTGAGCAGGATGTTCGAAAGCGAAATCGACCCGCCGCCGATGTCCTTGCTGCACAGAACTTTTCGTTTTGGATTTTCAAGACACGTGAAGAAGTGATTGAGTATTTCAAAATTGCCCGTTCCAACCTCAAGTCCAAGGGGGTGATGGTGATGGACATGATGGGTGGTGGCGAGTGCTACGAAGAAGGGCTCGTCGATAAACGCAAGATCGTCAAAGGTAAGAAGGGCTTCAAGTATCATTGGGAGCAGATGAGTTTCAACCCGATTACAGCGGATGCCAGCTTTGCGATTAGTTTTAAGTTCGCGGATGGCAGTAAATTGAAGCGGGCTTTTGAGTATCACTGGCGGTTCTGGACCATTCCTGAAGTGCGGGAGATGTTGGCAGAAGCCGGGTTTCGTGAGAGCCACATCTACTGGGAAAACGATGATGAAAGTGCTGACGACGAAGAGTACAGTACTTGGGAGCGTCAGGAACAAGCGCCGAGTGATGCAAGTTGGATTTGTTACATTGTTGCTGTGAAGTGAATTCGAAATTTGAGGTAGCGGTTGTGAATAAACCATTAAAGTTGAATTTGACCAGTTGGTTGGCTTTGGGTGCATGTTGGTTGGGTATGATGCCCTGTGCTGTAATGTCAGCCGAGAATATCGAAGCAACTAAAAACTTTCAACGCGATCGTTTGGTTGCTTGGTGCATCGTGCCCTTCGATGCACAAAAGCGAACGCCATCGCAACGAGCGGAAATGGTCGCCAAGATCGGTATGGCACGTGTTGCTTACGATTGGCGAGCAGAGCATGTGCCGACGTTTGAGGCGGAAGTTGAGGAATACAAAAAGCACGGTATCGAGTTTTTTGCGTTTTGGAGCTGGCATGATTCGCTCGAGCCTTTGATTGCCAAGCATGGCATTCGGCCTCAGATCTGGCTGATGATGCCAGCAGTTGCAGACAAACCTGATTCTGAAAAGGTGAAGGCAGCGGCAGAGGCTCTCCTTCCGATGGTTGAGAAAACAGCCAGACTCGGTCTTCGTCTCGGCTTGTATAACCACGGTGGTTGGGGTGGTGAACCGGAGAACCTTGCCGCAGTTTGCAAGTATCTACATCAGCATCACAGCGCTGAACATGTCGGGATCGTCTATAATTTTCACCATGGTCACGAACATATTGTTCGTTTTCCGGCAGCGTTCGCAGCAATCAAGCCGTATCTGCTTTGCCTGAATTTAAACGGCATGGCTGACCCCTCTCGCGTGTCTGGAAATCAAAACAAGATCCTGCCGATTGGGCAGGGGGTGCACGAACTCGATATGGTTAGGGAAGTATTGCGTCAGGGTTATCAAGGGCCGATCGGAATCCTTGATCATCGAAGTGATCTGGATGCAGAGCTATCACTAACGCAGAATTTAAAGGGTTTGGATGTGTTGGTGAGTGAGTTGAAATAGGGCGAGTCCCCTTGTACTCGGCAATCAGTCTTGAAGGGAGAATCTTCGATGCGTTATCTGGTTGGTCTTTGCCTTGCATTTGCGGTGAATCTGGCTCATGCACAGGCTCCGGTAATCTTTCAAGATGGCACCGCTCAGGATCAGCGGTTGGGTGATTTGAAGACTCTTAATGGGTTTTTCCCTTTCAGGCCTGTGGGTGATCTCGCAGCCTGGAAGCTGCGACAGCGCGATATCAAACGTCGGGTCCTCGTGTCACAGGGATTATGGCCACTTCCAACCAAAACCACGCTGAACGCAGTGATTCATGGCCGTGTTGAGCGAGATGATTATGTAGTCGATCGCGTCTTCCTTGAATCGATCCCGGGAAACTACGTGACTGGTAGTCTGTATCGGCCAAAGAATAAAACAGGGCCGTTCCCGGTCATCCTTTCTCCACACGGACATTGGAAAGATGGACGCTTCTACGATGCCGGTTTGGAAACCGTCAGCAAGCAGATAAAAACGGGAGCTGAGAAATTTAAACAAGGTGGACGCTTTCCACTGCAGGCTCGCGCAGTGAAGTTGGCACGCATGGGCTGCATCGTGTTTCACTATGACATGACGGGCTATGCAGATGCGGTTCAACTTGGGCACCGGCCCGACCGTTGGGACCATCTTGATAGTTCAGATAATTGGGGCTTCATGAGTGTTCAAGCAGACTTGCGATTACAGAACATGATGGGATTACAGACTTGGAACTCGATCAGGGCTGTTGATTTCGTATTGCAGTTGGATGACGTCGACCCAACTCGGGTGGGTGTAACCGGAGCCAGTGGTGGTGGCACGCAGGCGATGATTCTTGGCGCTATCGATGAGCGTATTGCTGCATCAATGCCGTGCGTCATGGTTTCTACTGCTATGCAAGGCGGTTGCACCTGCGAGAACGCACCGCTTTTGCGAATAGATCAGGGGAATATTGATATAGCAGCGGCAACTGCGCCGAGGCCGCTGGGGCTTACCGCGGCTGATGATTGGACTGTGGATCTGGAAACCAGTGGTTTTCCTGACCTCAAGCATGTTTATGAGCTGATGGGTGTCGCGGACAAGATTAGCGCCGTATTTCACACTCGGTTTGGCCATAACTACAACCAGGTCAATCGGGCTGCCATGTATGCGTTTTTTAATGAACATTTTGAGCTGGGTTGCGAGTCGATCATGGAAGAAGACTTTTTGCCATTGAGTCAAAGTGAGTCGACTGTTTGGAGTAGCGCTTACCCGGAACCGTCTGGTAATCAAATTGGCGATCTGCATGAGACCAGACTACTTGCCATGGCCGCAAAGGATTCAGATAGCAATATCAATCGTTTGGTATCTGAATCCACCGAGGACTTGCAATCCTATCGCGAGGTAATCGGTGGCGCGTGGGAGACAATACTGGGACGTCGCGGTGATCAGGTGGGGATAGTCAATTACAACGAGACATCCGTTACCAAGATGCCACAGGTTGAGATTCATAAGGGTTTGGTCCGGAATGTTACTCATGGAGAAGAGATTCCTGTGCTGCGATTTGTGCCCCCACAAAAAACCGAAAATCGTGGCAGTGTACTCTGGGTTACAAATGACGGAAGCAAAGCTGTCATCACTGATGGTAAAGCGACTGAGGAGATCCTGTTACTTGTGAAGGCTGGGTATACCGTAGTTGTGCCAAGTTTGTTTGGGCAAGCCGAACTTGCGGCGGCGACCGAGGAGCAATCGCAGCGAATGTGGTTCCAACGGGGTGGAGAAAAAGGGTGGCATAAGTTTTCGGGGTACACCTATGGTTTCAACCATTGTTTGTTTGTCCAACGCGTGCATGACCTGCTCTCGGTGATCATGCACGCACGAAGCGACGGTGATGTTTGCATGATTGGGCTTGGGAAAGTGGCTGCACCCTTGGTCGCGGCCGCATGTAGCCAGGCAAACACAATGGTGAAACGATGCATTGTCGATCCGCGTGGATTTAACTTTGTATCGGTTAAACGTCATGACGATCCGATGTTCGTTCCTGGCGCCGCCAAGTACTTAGGTTTTGATGGACTGCTTTCTTTGGCGTTTCCTGCTTCACTCGTCATCGCGAACGACGACTGTCCAACAGCAAGAAATATTTACGCGGCGAGCAAGGCAGCCGATCGCCTAACAATTCTGAATCATGACATTGCCGCGAATGATCTGCTCACGCAGTTGCAATTTGAGGATTAGTTCGGTCGCCGAGACATTTGCTGCTCGCGCGCAGCCGCAACGCGGTTCATTTCTTCTCGCTCCGGCTTCGAGGCGTTTGCCCAAGCAGAAATCTCCTGTAGGTCTCGGTGGCACCCCACGCAAATCCCACCCTCGTTGAGTGTGCAGACTCCGATACATCGGGAGGCGTGTTTAGGTCGTGTCGATGAATCTTTCATGTGACTTTCCCGTGGATATTTGTTCCTCAGATTGTCGTGGTATGTCAAGACAGCGGATCTGCCTGAGCGTTTGGTTGCATGTGAGGTGGGTTTTTCCCTTACCGAGAGGGATCCGTCGGCAAATGAGCTGCATTCTATTACCTCTGCCGATAGTCTGGTCGCAGCCATCGTGATAATCTGTTGTTCCCCCACATTCTCGGTTTTTCAAACTATTCCCCGCCTCGATTTTCACAGAGAAATGTCAATGCTTTTCAATCGACTGATCGTTTTGTTCTCCTTGTGCAATATCGCGAGCTCGTCCGCTTTTACAGCCGAGGACTGGCCAAGTTTTCGTGGTTCCACAGGGGATGGGGTTGTTGCTCAGGCCTTGCCGGTTGAGTGGGGTGGAGAAAAGAACATCGTCTGGCGAACCGAGATTCCGGGCGAGGGATGGTCATCACCTGTGGCGGCTGGCAATCGTATTTACCTGACTGCAGCGGTTCCTGCTGGCGGAGGTGAGGCGGATCCAAAAAATCAGGAGTTCACACTTTCCTTGATCATCATTAATGGTACGTCGGGTGAAATTATAAAGACGGTTCCGATCATGGAGCAGACAGGCGACCGGCCAGCTAGGATTCATCGCAAAAATAGTCACGCCAGCCCAACGCCTATCATTGATGGTGACAAAATCTATGTGCATTTCGGATACCAAGGCACGGCATGCTTGTCTTTGAAGGGTGACATATTATGGAAAAATCGTGATCTGTTTTTTAAACCGACCCACGGTAACGGCGGCAGCCCAGTGTTGGTTTCCGGAAATCTGATTTTTACGTGTGATGGTGACAAGGAACCAAAAGTTGTCGCGTTGGATGCTTCAAGCGGCAAGCTTGCGTGGTCGACCCAGCGACCGGTTTCAGCCAAGAAAACGTTTTCATTTTCTACCCCGACAGTGATTGAAGTTGATGGTGAGATGCAGGTCATCGCACCAGGCAGTGACTGTGTGCTGGCACTCGATCCCGCGACAGGAGAAATAATTTGGGACGTACGCTACGTTGGCTACTCGGTGGTTCCAAAGCCGATTTATCACCGTGGTTTGGTCTTCATTTCAACGAGTTTTGACAATAGCAAAATGTTGGCTATTCGACCGACCGGGAAAGGTGAGGTCACCGAGACTCATATCGCTTGGGAGCTTGATCGAAATGTTCCCAAGACACCTTCAATGGTTGCCCACGATGGCTTGGTTTATTCGATCAGTGATGATGGCATCGCTACGTGCGTCGAAGCTGAAACTGGAGAGTTGGTTTACCGAAAGCGAATAGGAGGAAATTATTCTGCATCGCCGCTGCTGGCCGATAATAGGTTGTACTTCACTAGTGAAGACGGAATGACGACTGTTGTACGAGCTGGAAGAGATTTTGAAGAGCTCGCTGCGAATGTTATCGAGGAGAGGACACTGGCATCGCTCGGAGTGCTCGGTGATTCAATTCTGATCCGTACTGGGTCAGCGTTGTATCGTATTCAGGAATGATCGGCGCTACATTGCTTTGGGGGCCATTGATCGGTACTCGCCGGGTGACATTTCTGCCAGCTTTTTGAATTGTCGATAAAAAGTTGATAGGTCCCGGAAACCACATTCGAAAGCTATTGAAGTGATTGGGAGATCTGTCTGAATGAGGCGTCGTTGAGCATGTTCGATGGCAAGGCGGCGGGTGTGTGAAAGCCACGTCTCCCCTGTCAATTCATGAAATAACTGAGTAAAGGTGCGTCGTGGAATCCCCAGCTGTTGACTGGTGGAATCAATTGATAATTCCTCGAAAAATCGTTCCGGAAGATCTGCGATGTACCGTTGTAGTACAGCTCGATCATTACCATCGGATTGTAGGGTCGTTTGTGGTTTGGATTCGACTTCCAAAACATGCTGCAACAGTCGCAGGGCGTCAGCAACCATCGAGATGGATGTGGTGGTGGTTGGTTTTTGCTGTGAGTGGATCAAACTCCGAAGAAGAGATGTGATCCGGTTGGTGAATCCGTGGCGGTGATGTTGGAGTCGGATAGTTAGCGATTCGGTCAAGCTGGGTTCAAACCCGAGCAGTTGCGTCGCAATGCAGCAGACATACAGACTGGCTGCCGCGGCGGTATCGTCGATGATACGATTGCGCGTGTGGGGTGGAATGACAAGTACATCATTGGCATTGAAATCATGAATCTCATCACCAATATGGAACTCTCCCCTGCCCTTCCATACGTAGACAATTTTGGCAAACTCATGAGTACGCCAATCCATTGCAAATGTTGGGCTGTGATGACTTTCCAGTACCAAGACGCCCCATGGGGGGAGGTCCTCAGGAAGGGCACGGTCGGTGAGTTGATAATCCAAGAGTGACATCGTTGCCTGTTTTGCAAGGTTCGCATCTGCCCAATTCACCAAGACACTAGGTGCGGTCCAAAGTACAGTTCAAAGTAATGTTTTTTTGTTACGGGTAAAATAGCATGACTGAAATAATTGATCCCTCGAAACTGTTGCAGCCTCGCCGCAAGATTACTGGCGTTTCTGCCATTCTATTGCCGTACCATGCGGAGGGACAAGTCGATTGGCAAGGCTTCGATGATCACCTGCATCGCACGCTTGAAGCTGGCTTGGTTCCGGCGGTCAACATGGACACCGGCTACGGCAATCTGATTGATGATGCTGTTCGTGAAGAGGTGTTATGCCGTTCTCAGCGAATCGCTGACGGTCAATCTTTTGTTGCGGGTGTGTTTGTGGGTGATCGACCTGACGCAACCTTTGACAAAGCGGCGTATCAGATTGGAATTGAGCAGATTCAGAGGCATGGCGGAAAACCAATCTTTTTTCAGTCCTATGGATTGGTTGAGTTACCTGATGATCAGTTGGTCGAAGCGTATCAGGCACTGGCTTGTGAATGTCAAGACTTCCTGTTCTTTGAATTGGCAAAGGTGTTTGCTCCTTTCGGAAAAATCTACTCATTGGAGGTCTATCAGCAGTTGATGATGATTTCAAACGCGCAGGGTGCCAAACATTCGTCACTTAACCGAGTTCTGGAATGGCAGCGACTTGAGTTGCGAAATCGTGTGCGACCTGATTTTAAAGTTTTTACTGGTAATGATCTTGCCATCGATATGGTGATGTACGGCAGTGACTATCTGCTGGGTCTCAGTACTTTTGCACCTGACGCATTTGCTCGCCGCGACGCCATGTGGGAAGCCGGAGACCCGAGGTTCCATGAGCTGAATGATTTATTGCAATATCTTGGGGCCTTCACTTTTCGGGACCCGACGCCGGCGTACAAACATTCTGCTGCAATGTTTCTGAAAATCAGAGGGTTGCTGGCCAGCGATCAGACACATCCTGATGCGCCACATCGACTCGAGGCTGATACAAAGGTTTTGGAATTGATTGCGAGTGATCTTCAGCGAATGATGCAGGAGGGAAATTGATGGTTTATCCGCGTGTGGCAAGTTTTAAAAAACATGACGACTTTGTTAATCATCTCGCCAGCTTGGGAATACAGTTTCCCTGTGACGACCAAATCGAAATCAGTAGTAATCCTCTCGCGGATTCGTTGTCAATAAATGGACTGACAATCGGGAATCGATTCTGCATTCTGCCTATGGAAGGCTGGGATGGAACTCTTGATGGTAAGCCCACGGAACTGACACGAAGACGTTGGCGAAATTTTGGACTGAGCGGTGCAAAGTTGATGTGGGGAGGAGAGGCAGTGGCGGTGCGGCATGACGGTCGAGCTAATCCAAATCAGCTCTTGATTTCAGAAGGTAATCTTGCAGAAATCGAGTCACTAAGGTTGGAATTGGTGACAACGCATCGAGCCACGTTTGGTACAGATGATGATTTATTGGTAGGGTTGCAGTTGACCCATTCCGGGCGATACGCACGCCCCAATCAAAAAAGTGTCAGCGAACCACGGACGGTGCAGCGAAACTCGGCGTTGGATTCGCGATTGGGCATTGATGATGACGCTGCCATTTTATCGGATGGGGATTTACAGGAATTGGTAGATGACTTTATCAACGCTGCAGTGCTATCTCAAAAAGCGGGTTTTCAATTTGTTGACATCAAACACTGCCATGGCTATCTGGGACACGAATTGTTAAGCGGTGTTGATCGCACCGGACAGTTTGGCGGTAGTTTCGAAAATCGAACACGTTTTCTCCGCAATATTGTCGAAGGGATTCATGCTGCCGCTCCTGGTCTGGTGATCGGGGTTCGTTTCAGTGTTTTTGATTTTCTGCCGTTTCAACCAGGTGCGAATCGGCTTGGTGTTGCCGAAGCGGGAGCTGATACGCGGTTTGCATTCGGCAGTGATGAATCAGGTTGTGAAGTCGATTTGAGTGAGCCGTCAAGATTTCTTGACCTGCTAAAAAGTCTCGGCATCAAACTTGTTTGTACGACTGCAGGAAGTCCGTATTACAATCCGCATATCCAGCGGCCGGCGTATTTCCCACCCAGTGATGGATATAAACCGCCCGAAGATCCATTGGTCGGTGTTGCACGTCAATTGCGGGCAACAGCTGAGTTGAAACGTAAACACCCGGAGCTGATTTTTGTAGGGTCTGGCTATAGCTACCTTCAGGACTGGTTACCGCATGCTGCCCAGGCCCTTGTTCGCGAGAATTGGGTTGATTCTGTCGGGCTGGGCCGAATGGTGCTTTCTTATCCGGAGTTGCCAGCTGATGTGTTGTCGGGACATCAGATGACTCGAAAGAAGGTGTGTCGTACTTTTAGTGATTGCACGACGGCACCACGTAATGGCATTGTCAGTGGCTGCTACCCTCTCGACCCTTTTTACAAGCTCCGCGAAGAGCATGATCTGTTGAAGCAGGCCAAAAAAACCAGTTGAACTAACAGGTTCATCGCTTGCTTTAATTGTCTCCTCACGTTGTGTTTTGGGTACAGCGGGTAGAGCGGGCTCGGACTGTCTGTCATCATAACAACTGATTAAATCATTCCATCCAGCTGTGAGTGACCTTGTGATTCACCTGCGCAATGTGCTTTGTGTTGCCGCCTCTCTTCTCATTTGCCCTGTTTCTGCTGCAGATCGTGATGCTGCCGGTCAAGCACAGCAGGAAGCGTCTGCACGCAAACGAGCTCCGATCGTGGTCACCGGTGACGCGATTCGGATTCATCAATCTGCACCAGTGTTTGACGGGCACAATGATTTGCCGTGGGCACTTCGGAAAAGTGGTGGTGTCGTTGGTAAGATCGATCTTCGTAAGAACCAACCCGAACTGCACACTGATATACCACGGTTGCGTGCGGGTGGTGTAGGAGCTCAGTTCTGGTCGGTATATGTACCTGTCTCTACCACGTCACAGAACAACGCGCTTACGGCGACTCTCGAGCAGATCGCAGTGGTACGCGAATTGACTAAACAATACAGCGATGTATTTGAGTTGGCTTTGACCACCAAAGATGTCAAACGAATCAGCGGTGAGGGAAAGATTGCATCTTTGATTGGTGTTGAGGGAGGACACTCGATTGAGAACTCGATCAACGTACTCAGGCAGCTATTTCGAGAAGGGGCACGTTACATGACATTGACCCACTCAATGTCTCTCGATTGGGCCGACTCGTGTAGCGATGATTCGATTTCAGGTGGCCTTTCCGCATTTGGCGAAGAGATTATTCATGAAATGAATCGATTGGGAATGATTGTTGATCTTTCCCATGTTTCACCCGCATGCATGAAAAAGGCCTTGGAGATCACTGAGGCACCAGTAATCTTCTCGCATTCTTCTGCTCGTGCGGTTGCCGATCACCACCGAAATGTTCCGGACAATGTGCTGCTGTTGACCAAGAAGAATGGTGGTGTCGTGATGGTGAACTTCTTTTCTGATTACGTTTACCCGGTCGACGCGACCCGCTCGTTGAACCGCGCTGCCCGTCGCGAAAAATTTGGCGAGCTCTATCCCGAGGATGAAGAGAAAGCGAAATCTGCACTTAGGCAATGGGAGCTAAAGAATCCCCGATCTGGCCAGTGCACGGTCCACGATCTATTGGATCACATTGATCATATTGTCAGGGTTGCTGGGATTGACCACGTCGGATTGGGTCTGTCTCTTATACACATCTGACGCTGCCGACGACTCCTTACGTGTAGA
>CAJXTM010000055.1 GCA_913061385.1 uncultured Rhodopirellula sp.
CGAGATCAGCCTCGGTCTCGTGGGCTCGGAGATGTGTATAAGAGACAGACCAACGATTGCCGACAACGGCTCCAACTGGGTTAACAGTACCTTTGGCGATGATTTCCAGGTGGGAACAGAGCCTCGGTTCGCTCCGGCGTCACATTCGCTCTCTCACTCTCACCTGATTTGGACCGAATAAGTTAGCGAGGTCGATATAGGGATGTGCTTCAAAGATTCGAACTGTGGTGACTTGTGAGTAAGAACCCAGTGGGCGGATCGCAAGCTTCCATGACGAAGTACGCGATTAAGTTTTTAACCATGCGCGGGTCGTGTTGCGTTGCACCAAAACGGTCTTACAAGATTGCATGCAAGTTCGCTAACCTTTTCGCATCCACTTCTTGTTCAACTTCCTGTGCCAACCCGTCCCACTGCATCTCGACGATGATCACTGCCGACTTCCTTGATCTTGCTTATCAGTGGCTGTGCCAACAGTGCAGGGACGCGCATCACAACCACGATGTGTGGGACCTTCGCTGGCACTGGAACGACTGATCTGCGCCCAAAAAACTGATCCAAACAAAGTGAGAAAATCGGATTAAACTCGGGACGGCATTTCCCGGGAGAAACCGCCGATGAAGAAGTCTAAAATCCCAGAGCAGCGAAAGACAGCGCGCCCTTGCGTTTCTTCGAGCACCCTATCCCGCAAGGAGTTCGTTGGACGAGCGGGAAATAAGCCGCAGTATTGGGCTCGATCACCTTCAGCCAAAGTTCGTCATGAGAGTTCTGCATCCTTAGGGAGGACACTCATTGTGGCATGGGAGGTGATGTTCTGAACTGAGTCAGCACCACCCATCCAAATGAATACAAGTAAGTCCCGATGAAGGCAGCTGCGATCAAAGGCGTCGTGCTTGGCACAAGCCAGGCAACCAACAATGCAACATTGACAAAACCAATTGCAACAGCCGACTTCGCCATCCCGCGAATCATCAAGGGAAGCTTCCAGGGGAAAGTCATCGTGATCGCGTTGAGCAAACAGGCGATGATCAAAAAAGGTGAACCATCGAACGAATACTGCTCCGCAAGTAGAAGGATAAAAAACACGTGCCGCACCAATTCGTTCGTAGGTGAACCTGTGCCAGGGGTCGCATTCGGATCGAGTCGGGCAACGCCGCGTAGTACCACCACTGCGGTTGCAATGAGGGCGGCGAACGTACAAATGCCTCCAATTTCCATTCCCACGAACATCAAGATCATGCTGTGGGAAACACTATCGCAGACGTTATCGAGCCGCGCCCCAAACTCACTACCGATTCCCAACTTCGTAGCCAAGACGCCATCCAGATCATCCATCACGTTACAGTAAATGATCAATGGAATCAGATACGCGGCGCCCGAATCGCCAAACAGCAGGTATAGAGGCAATACGCCTAGGATTGACGCAACGTTCGCCAAATTTCGGTAAATCAGATGGTAGATAGTTTGCAACGCGATTGAACTCACTCCACGTTAGGTGTGACTGTCATTCCTGAAACCGTGATTGGCGGACTGCCGATTTCGGTTGAGACCTCGATTGGAAACATCAATTCTGCTTCTTGCAGATCTTCGATGGTATCAATCTCGTACCAACGGCCTTGGTCGAACGGAACGGCATCCATTGCAATACTTCCGTCTGCGAGCATTTCAGCAAGCACGGTTTCGTAGTATTCGTTGACACGTCCGGCCATCACGTGTGAAGACAAACGCTGTACAAATTCTCGCCACGTGGCTCTTGAAAAACTGTACATATTGACCGTTTTGTGCATGATTTCTCCGATCCCCTGTGAGTTGGCCAAATGAAATGCCGTCACATGCTGGTCAGTGTCAACAGTGACCATTGTTCCATTCATCCAGGGCCGCATGCGTGAGACAGCCATTCGGTCCGGTTTCAACATCTCCAGTAACAGCGATGAATCAAATACGACATCACTCTCGAGCAAAAGACAGGGTTCATCAATGGTCATCCGGGTTAGCCAAAGTGAATAGAGATTATTCGTGGATGCGTAGCGTGGATTGATTACGTACTCGATATCGAGGTCGTCGTTTCTTTCGTCCAGGAATTCTCGAACCCGGTGATCCAGGTACCCAACGACAATCACGAGTCGCGTGAAGCCATGGTCACACAGCGACTGAATCAGCCGCTGCAGAATCGTGACGCCGCTGACTTCCGACAAGCACTTGGGGGCGTCATTGGTCAGAGGCTTGAGCCGGCTTCCAGTTCCAGCGGCGAGCAAAACCGCCGTGGTGACTGATGAATTCGCCTTGCTTACTAACGGGGCCGTAGAATGAATCATGGTCACGATGCTCTCGGTTGAACTTGTGTTCAACGGTTGGAGGAATTTGCCAGCGCATAATGCGTCGCCAGCCTTTGAATCCCTGACGCAAGCGTCTGAATCCCTGACGCAAGCGTCTGACTAGCTGACGCAAGCGTCTGACTCGCTGACACACCAACTCGGACTGCGTGCCATCAATGCGACTGACGCACCGATGAGCCGCACACGACCCAACGCTAGGTCGCAGTGTGAGTGGTAGATAGCTGCGGTTCTTTTCAAAACGCAGCCGACACAAATCATCGAAACGCTGCGGATGATGAACCTGCAGCGCGCCACCTTTCAAAGGTGGCTTAGGGTGTTAGAGCACCGCCGAACAGCTTGGCTTTCATAGCAATTCAAACTCTTGATCAAACCCACAATGGGAATCGCCTTGGAACTTCCATGCGGAAATCTGACCGAATCAACCATCTAACGATCGCGAAAGACATCGAGCAAACATCTTCCAGTGACGGAAAATGCAACATCGAAGGGTTTCCAATCTCGTGTCCGCGCAACGTTAACCAGCAAAGAATAACAAAACCCACTGTATTTGCAAGGTCAATTCACTTTTGTCGGTTCCATCCAGCACCGCCATTGGCTGGTTGTTTGTCTTCTTCACGCGAATCGACGACCTTTTCCACGCCATCTGTTGCGTGCCTGCGTCGGTTTGCTTGGGTGCGAAGCAAATATGCGGTATGCTCACAGTTAAGAGAGCTGATCTGGAAAGCGATGTGTGTACTTAATCAACACGATTCCAAGGTTCTCGTTCTTGATCGGTTCGTCAATCTCTCGATAGTTGCTCTATCCTCTGGATCATCTGACGTCTGCTCGACTGATCGTTTTGTGAGTGCAGCATTGCAGCAACCTTCACTTGGAAAGGTTGAAACCTGCGGTCGCACATTGTCTTGAAGCTTGGTTCATGCTGAATGCAGCCTGGCTTGTATTGTGAAAGAAACAGGCAGGAATACGAAATGGCAAAAACACGCCATCGAACATTTGAAATTTTTGACTTCGCACAGGAAGCAAGCGATGCGTTAGCCTCGAAATCAGCTCGAGTGCATACCTACGCACTTGACCCTGAACTGTGGCGGTTTCACCAACTCGACACCTCGATCCACCCCTCTGGTGTGGTTCACGTGACGTTCAAGCCACTCGCGGACGGCGATTTGGAATCCATGAGCAAGTTTGGCACAGACCTAATGGACTTGGCTAAGTCATTGACCAATGGTAGTCGTGTCTTGTTGGATTTCGAGGGAGTGGTCGCATTCGATGCGGACGCCGTTGCGAAGTTAACGAAATTCAACGGCAAGCTTCAAAGCAAAGGAAGTCGGGTTGTTTTGTGCAATCTGGAACCAACCGTCCAAGCCTCGTTCTTCTCACAACCCAGTACAAACGCGCGTCGTTGACCTGGGACAATGCTGGTGAGTCGGTATTGGTAATGCCGCAGGATTGTTAACGCATCACCTGCAAAACGCCGAGGTGAGGCTCCGAAATCCGGAGCACGTGGGGTAGAAAAAACAAAACGAAAATCTTGATCGATGAATCACAAGTTTACGTCATCAGACAAGGGCGGGGATTGGGTCAAGATCGAGTCCAACTTGGAAGGGCCGTGGAAGAAGAAACTCGCAAAAATGAACTCGTTGCTTAGCAGATATCACACGACGTTTTGAGACCGGTGTGGCGCGGAACGTTTGATGTCCAGATGAGCTAAGCAGCTCGCTAATACGATCGAAGCAAACCGCCGAGACGCTCGGTTGTTTCGGTCTCAGCATCTATATCGGGCGTCCTCACCCTCGGCACGGGCAAGTCGTTACCCAAACCCCAGTGATTTCTTTCCGTGTGATAGTCAGCGACCAAGGCACGCACGGCTCTTCGCGTTGCGGTCTCGCCGAAAAAAATCAATTTGCAAAGACACTCAGAGTTCAGCCATCCGAATAATCTTTCTAGAGGTGCGTTTAAAATCGGGGTTCACCTTGGTTGCAAGCACGGAAAGACACACTCAATTTCGCATCACAGCCCATCATCAAGTCCTGTTTGCCTGCGAGAAAGCCATCCTCGCGGTTGGTCAGTTCGAGGGCAATTGGTTTCATCAATGCTTCGTTCGGATTGGTGGTGCAGCCTGCAAGGTGGACCCGGCTTAATTTCAGCTTCATGACGAAGAGAAAATAGAACGTTGTCAGGTCGCTCTTGGTTCACACTTCGACGGTCGTAAAGTCAATCGCAGCCAACACGTTGCAGTGCGCCCTTGGGAATGTTTCCCAAGATCCTGTGCGTTTGCGATCCTGTGCTGGCTCAATACCGTGGGTATTGAGGATGTTACCAATAGTGGAGTCACAGATGTGGTAGCCGACGTTCGATAGCACACCGCTGATACGACCGTAGCCCCAAGTCGAATTCGCTTGCAGTGACAGAAGTGCGTGCTCGCATCCTCGTAGGCTCGATCATAAAAATGAGGTCGCACAGCCCACGCGTGTTGTGGTTAACTTGTGCAATAACCCCGAGAAAAAAAGGTTCTAGCTCCGACCTCCGTCAAACTTAAAAATCGGCCTGCGTGTCTACATTCGTCTGGGTGTCTCGAGCAAGCCCTTTCCGCGTCAACAAACGAACCATCAGCAACACGCAGCTTGAACCAGAGGGAGCTTGCGTCACCCAATTCGCGAGTTTGCACCTGCACTCATATCCGCTCAGATGTCGGCAATCAATTTACCTGGAGAGCCCGCTGGGCTGCTACAGCGCCGTGTTGCAGAAGTCAATCTTTGCCTACAAACTGCAAGTATTCAACAAGAGCCTCGCTTGAATCCATTTTTCTGTCGTGAACGAGAATGGCATAACGCAGGCGTAACGTTTCACCCTTCGTGACCACGACCTTACTGCTGGTACCTTTCCGCATGGCTTTGCGCCCAAACGGGTTCGCCGCGATCAAACCGTAGTTTCTCGCATGCATCCAGCTCGGGCGAAAGTTGTCAGGGTGACAAAGGATCGTCATGCCAAGTTCTTTGCCATCGACGGTTCCGCTGTAATCACACCATGCAGACGATCGGCTCCAGACTCTCTTGGCTCCATTGCGACCCGCTGCGTCCGTGATTGCGCCACCTGCGACTTCGGTGATAGGAGTGGCAACTCGAATCCCCAGCCCCATTTCTTCCTGATCGCCAAAGTAAAACTCATCGCCGTTCGGATTCGAGAATGCTGCATACCATTGGATCAGATAGCCGTCTCTGACAACTCGAATCGTGCAGCGAAAATCTTCGTGACAAACGACGCTTCCGTCCGTTCGCTGGTAAGACTTTCGCTGCGTGAAGGAACCACTGCCCACTCCGCCTGTTGGAGGTTCAACGAATCGCTCATGAACGACGCTACCTCGATTGCGCCAGAAGTCTTCGCCACCAATGTCTCCAAATGCCATCCAAATTCCAGGATGCATATCGGCGTGATCTTTCTTGTCACCCTCGCCAGGCGGAAAGCTTCGCGTGACCTCGATGCCGCTGGGAGCTTTCACGTGCGCAAAGAACGGGCGTTTCACTTCGTCGTGTTTGTAGTAGTAGGTAGCCACGTCGCGATCCCCACAACGGATACGGAGTGAACGGCCATTGTTTTGAAAGGTGATTGGATCGGTGGTTGTAAGTGGCAAAACGTTTTTGCTGGCAGCTGCCGATTCGTCCGTGCTCGAATGCAAGCGGCCATTAGCATTAGCGTCTTGCCACTCACGAGCCTCCAACAGACCTGGGTTCTCCCCCGCATCGATGATAAAACGAATCAGATCAGCTACCTGTTGCGGACTGAGTTGCTTTGCCAGTCCATCCGGCATGACGGATACCTGCTGACGCCTTCGCTCTTCGATCGCCACACGTGGGACCGTGATGACTTTTCCGTCGGCTTGGACAAGCTCAACACTCAACCCACTTTCCTGCTTAATGAATCCACTGTGAACGCGACCTGATTCTGTCAGAATAGAAACAGAGTGAAAACCCTCCATAATCACCGCGTTCGGCTTGAGAATCGATTCGGCAAGCGTTTTCGGCGCGGCTCTTGCGCCCATACTGGTCAAGTTTGGCGCGAGCGCTCGACCCCGCTGGCCCATTTTGTGGCAGTTCGCACAACTCGCTTCATGAAAGAAAAGCCTCGCACCACGCCGGAAATCCGCCGTGGATAACCTTGCTAATGAATCCTGGATTGTCGTGACTGCTTGACGAGTCTGCAGTGGCGCCGGCTTGACGATGCAAACGTATTGGGATCGCGCTGCCGCATTCCCGTCGATCGTGTTGCCGCCAAGCGTCACCTCACCTGGTGCATACTCCTTCACAAACAGATCGTAGGTTGTGTCCCTCGTGGCGACGCGCCGGTCTGTTCGCTGGAAGCTTTTCAACCAGCGTGGCTTTTCATCAATTCGCCGATCATGTGCGACATGAACCAGCGCGGCCGCCCGAAGCGAGAACGATAAAAACTCTTCGCCAACTGAACCAACGCCTGCATCATCGTTTCGTGGCTGAATGAAGGTGTGCCCAATGATTTCATCGGGTAACTGCTTCCATGTGTAATTTCGGTTTGAGTACACCTTGCCTGCCGATCGCATCACCGACGTTATATACGGCTCGCCCGATTCAACGTTAATATCACGGACATCAACGGGGTACACATCAAAGTTTGCGTCCACAGCCAAAGCGGTCGCTTGACCCTTGCAGGTCTTCCGAAACACTGGCCCCATTCGCTGGCGCCCCTTGAACAGCGAGGCAGAAACAGTCGCGTTCGTTATCACCCGAAACGGTCCGACATACTTCGTTCCCGTTGTATCTGTTGGCTCGGCTCCGTCGAGTGAATACCGAACATGGAGACCATCGGGAACCTTCCCCACGTTGATCACTACCTCAATGCCACGCCGGGCAACTTGTTTGCCGGTCGTGATTTGAAGCACAGGCGAATCCGTGGTGCCAACTTTCTCAACAAAGGACGAAGCGATTCCTGCGATGATTGGATCCTCATCCAGTCTAAGAGGCAGCACTTCGTCACCGCTCAGAGCAGCCTTTTCCAGTAGCGTTAGCAAGGCGGCCTTTCGTTGGCCAGTTGATCCATTCCCCAGCATTTGACGCAGTTGGTCAGCCGACTGAAGTTCCCCCAATGCAATCCTCGCGCTGGAGAAACAATTGCGGTCTGGCTCAGACGCAATCAATTCCCACAAATCGGGAACCAAGTCCTTTGACATGCTTTCATGAATTGATTGTATGGCCGCGAATCGAACACGGGGCTCTTCGTCTTTGAGACTAGATCGAAGGACTGGCGGCAATGGCTTGCTGAACTGCGAAGCTCGGTATCCAAGAGTCCGGATTGCCTGGATCCGATCATTTAGACGGCCACTTCGTACCTCAGCACATTCAGCAAGCGTTCGATCGGCAGCGACAACGTCTAGCTGAGCGATCGTCCAGAGCACCCACGTGACCGCATCCTGCTTAACGTCTGGGCGTTGGAGTTCGCTGATCAGAAATTCGGCGGAACGCTCCCCGCGACGAACCAATTCGATTTGCGCGTTGGTGCGCCGTACTGGCAGTACATTGTGCCTTAAGTCGTCCGCCAATTCGCGAAGCGTCCAACGCGAATAGGGCTGATCGTATTTTGCAGCGATTGACTTGCGTCTGCTGTTGTTGGGTGTTGATTCCGCAGCAATTCGATAAACGCGGCCACGGTCTTGTTGCTGGCCGTCCTCGATCGTCGAACCATAGCCGTGCCCCCAACTGAGAACCCACAACGCTCCATCCGGGCCAAATTCCATGTCGGTCGGATCGAATAACATTCCCTGGCTCGAACCCATCGTCCGGCCACGTGGAGCCTTCGCAAAAACTTCGGGCTGCGCCATGTTCAACATCGTTGCACCCTTCCACTGCGGTTTGTAGACAAAGATTGAACGGCTCAACCAATCCGCGCAAAAGAATGCACCCTGATATTTCTTTGCAAATAGATCCGACGAGCATGAGACCACACCAGTGCCAGATCCATCGAACAGAGGGCCGCTGATTGGTGTGGATGGCAAGTGGTCTTGCCCCGTCCAATGTGGACTCCAGGGATGCCCCCACCCGAAGTGGGATCCAGCAAATGGATTCAGAATTCGATCCCCGCCATCTTGATCCTGATCGGTCCCGACCCAGTTGAATTCCGCATCGAAGCTCATGTCCCACATGTTGCGCATCCCTCTCGCAAAGACTTCCAACTGCGTACCATCTGGTTTGCATCTGAGCACGCCGCCTTCGGTTCCCCAGTCATCCGATGGAGTGTGATAGCCGTGCAGGTATTGATCACGGCCAAAGACATCCGACTCCGGTTCATTCGGTGTCTCTGCCGAAGGATTCAAGCCCCACAAATCGGCGAACGGTGCGGGTGCCACGTAACGTTCTTTGCTGTCCGCCGACATGTAACCCTTGGAGTTTCCTTTACTCATGTAGAGCCGACCGTCTGGGGCAAAGTTCAACCCGTGCAGCGCGTGTTCGAGATTGCCAAGGCCTCCAAAAACTCGCCGGTATTCATCGGCGACATCATCCCCATCGGTATCGCGGACGACCGTCAAGTCGGGCGCATTTGCAATCCACAATTGATCGCCATACCAGGCGAGACCTTGAATGCTGTTGAAACCGCTGGCAAATGTCTTTGCCTTGTCGGCGACACCGTCTCCATCAGAATCGATCAACATTGTGATTCGGTCGGTCGGCGAGTCCGGCTTTGGCTTGCGATACTGCGGCCCCTGGCCAACATACAATCGCCCTCGGACATCGAATGCCATCACGCACGGGTTTCGAACCAGCGGATCACTCGCATAAACCGAGACCGTAAATCCACCGGGAACCTGAGGAAGCTCCACTCGATCTTGAGCGTGGATTCGCATGCAAGGCACAACGAATAGAAACAGGCACACGCACTTGTAAAAACTCATCGTCGCCTTCTTATTATACTGACTTGCAAACGCCGAACGATTATATTCTGAACATCTTGACGAGAACAATCAAGCGTGGAAATGAATGGACGTCCTAGCTGTCGAACTCAGCCCTTGGTGTCGCTGAACAGCAACCCAAGGCGACGCCTTCACGTCATCGGTAGTCTCATCATTGCTTTGGCAGAAACTGACAGCAGTCGTCCACAATGGATCCTCATGGGAATAAGGCGAGTCATGACCAGCATCAATTCAAACAATCTTGTACTAGCAATCTGCGTGACTGCTGTGACGCTATCGGCATTGAGCCAGTTGGACGTGCAGGTTTTAGCTGAGGATCGTCCCAATGTCCTGCTCATCATGGCAGACGATGTTGGCGTTGAGGCTCTTGGCTGTTACGGCGGCGAGTCTTACCAGACGCCTCGACTGGATGCGCTGGCCGAAGGCGGCATGAAGTTTACGCATTGCTACAGCATGCCGGTCTGTCATCCAACTCGGATCACCTTGATGACGGGTCGGTATCCGTTTCGCACGGGCAACCCAAGGTGGGGTACTTTTCCAAAGAAAGAAGAACAAAACAACATTGGTCAAGTCATGAAACGAACTGGCTATGTAACGGCGGTCGCCGGCAAGTGGCAGATTTGCACGATGAAAAACGATCTTGATCATGCAAACCGACTTGGGTTTGACGAATCGTGTTTGTTCGGTTGGCACGAAGGCCCTCGATACCACTCCCCATACATCTATCAAAATGGCAAACTGCTCAAAGATCTCGAAGACAGCTACGGACCCGATGTCTATGTCGACTTCCTGATTGACTTCATGCGGCGCAACAAAGAGACGCCATTTTTCGCCTACTACCCGATGGCCCTTTGCCATGATGTGACCGACGATTTGAAAGATCCCGTTCCGTTTGGGCCGGATGGCCATTACGACTCGTTCAAGACAATGATCGAGGCGATGGATGTTCGCGTTGGTCAATTGATCGACTCGTTGGATGAACTTGGCTTGCGAGAGAACACCCTCGTTATATTCACAACGGACAACGGCTCGCCTGTGCAATCGATTTATTCAGCTGAAGTGAATCCTAATCCAAGGAAGAAGCACACATACACTCGCGTTCCGGTTGTTTCGCGACAAAACGGCATTGATGTTGCTGGCGGCAAGGGCTCGTTGAAAAACGCTGGCACTCGTGTTCCGCTGATTGCGAATTGGCCTGGCAAGGTGCAGTCAGGCCAAGTCGCCAACGATCTTGTAGATTTCTCGGACTTCTTGCCGACAGTTGCTGAGTTTGGACAAGCCGACTTGCCCGACGGTGTGACGCCTGTCTCTTATACACATCTCCGAGCCCACGAGACCGAGGCTGATCT